>CAYGOG010000057.1:0-6565 GCA_964351415.1 uncultured bacterium
CCTCTACCCCGCCGTCGCCGGCCTCGCGCGCCTCCAACTCGAGCGACTCCATTGGGACGACAGCGACCTCGTCATCCCGCTGCCCGACCCCCACCATGCCCGTTTCCGCGCCCCGCACCGCGCCCTCGCCTCTCACATCGCCCGCCTCCTCAACGTCCCCTATCACCGGTGGCTCTGCCGCCGTTCCACACGACCGTTCGTCTGGCGCCTCTTCCTCCATCCCGAAGCGCGCCTCGAAGGGCGCCGCATCCTCCTCCTCGACGTCGCCTCGCAGCCCCGCTTCATCGCCAAAGCGCTCGGCCACCTCCAGTGTGGCCATCCGCGCGACATCCGCGTCCTTGCGCTCTTCGAACCCAAGGAATATACTCATGCCCCTTAAAGAGGCCCTATGATTCCCGTCGCATTTTTTGCCCTACTCGCCCTCTGCGCGATTGCTTGGCTCGGCATTCAAATTGTGCCGCAGCAAAACACATGGGTGATCCAGCGGCTCGGCAAATTTCACCGCATGCTCGGCCCCGGCCCCAACTGGATCCTTCCCCTTGTCGACACCGTCGCCTACCGACACACCCTCAAAGAAGAGGCGATCGAAGTCCCCGAGCAGATGGCGATCACGCAGGACAACGTCAGCGTCATCCTCGACGGCATCGTCTACGTCAAAATCGCCGACTGCTTCGCCGCCTCTTACGGCGTCAAAGACCCGCGCCTCGCCGTCACCCAGCTCGTCCAAACCACCATGCGCTCGGAGGTGGGTAAACTGCCCCTCGACAAAACGTTTGAAGCGCGCGACTCGCTCAACGCCCGCATTGTCAACGCGATCAACGAAGCGGCCGTCAACTGGGGGATCCGGTGCATTCGGTACGAAATCAAAGACATCAAGATGCCCGACGCGATCCGCACCGCGATGGAGCTCCAGATGACCGCCGAGCGGCAAAAGCGGGCGCAGATCCTCGCCTCCGAAGGGGTCCGTCAGTCGCACATCAACGAATCAGAAGGGCAGCGCCAAGCGATCGTCAACCTCGCGCAAGCGAATAAAGAGCGCGTCATGCTCGAGGCGCACGCCGCGCTTGCCGTCTCCGAGGCGACCGCGCAAGGGATCCTCGCCGTATCAGCCGCGCTCGACTCCACCGGGGGCGACCGGGCCGCCTCGCTGCAACTCGCCGATAAATACATCAAGGCATTCGGCGAACTGGCCAAACAGGGCACAACCGTCCTCCTCCCTTCGAACATGCAGCATCCGGCCACCTTCATCGCCGAGGCGATGACCATCTATGACAAGGTGAAAGGCGCCAAAGTTCCCGTACATTGAAAGAATGGGTATAAATAAAAAGAAGGGTTCCCCATAGGCAGTCGGGGGTTGCACCCCCAGCTGCCCCTGTAAAGGCTTTTTCTGACTTTGCCAAATCGACCCTTCTGCAGGGGGGCTGTGTGCAACACAGCACCCCCCTTGTGCGGATCGATTTTGCTTTGTCATAAAAACCCGCGGGCTGCTCCGCAGAGGGCCGCTTCGCGCCCCTCTTTGCTGCGCAGAGCTCGGCCCCTGCGGGGCCATGCAGTCGGGGGCGAGCCCCTCGCTGCCCCCCTGCATGTAAAGCCGCTTTACATGAAGCGCAATACGTTGGAACAGTGTTGCTTGCATGAGAAATGTGCAATTTTCTAGCGCGGAGAATGGGGTCATGTAAAGCACGCTTTACAGGGTGCATCGTTAAGGTGAGGGGGGCTTGCCCCCGACTGCCTAGGGGCCCCCCTGCTTTCTTATTTCCTTCGAATGGGCAGGATTAGATAGTCATCCTGCATATCCTGCCGGCCCCCGTTAGGGGGCCGTATCCTGCCCATCCTGTGGGCTCTAATTTCCGATATTGCGGCGGGCCATGCCGATCTGCCGCGAGAGTGTCTCATTCGTCTGAATCTCTTCCGCGATCTTCTTGCATGCGTGCAGCAGCGTCGAGTGGGTCTTCCCGCCAAAGGAGGCTGCAATTTTCGTGATCGGCTCTTCGAGCATCTCTTTTGCCAGAAACATCGCCACCTGACGCGCGAGGGCAATCTCCTTTTGCCTCGAATTGCCCTTCAGGTCCGTCACGCGCACATTGAAGAGCGTCGACACCGCTTGTAAAATCGCGTCGACGGTGGGCTGCGAGCGGGGGCGGAACGTGAGCATCTCCGCCAGGATCGACTGCACCGTCTCTTCGGTGAGCGGCGCGCGCGCCATTCGCGTGTGCGCAGCCAGGCGGTTGATCGCCCCTTCGATTTGGCGCACATTGCTCGCAATTTGCTCCGCAAGGAAGAACGCAATCGGCGTGGGGAGTTCAAAGGCGCGGGCGCGCGCTTTTTGTTGCAAAATCGCCACTCGCGTTTCCAGATCGGGGACACCCATGTGGGCGACGAGCCCCCACTCCAGACGGGCGACCATGCGCTCGGAGAGTTTGAGCTGGCCCGGCGGTTTGTCGCTGGTGATGACGATCTGTTTGCCCTGGTTGAGGAGTGCCTCAAACGTATTGCACACCTCTTCTTCGAAATTCAGCCGATTTTGGAGAAACTGAATATCGTCGACGAGCAGGACATCGAGATTGCGATAGAACTTCTTCATCTTGTCGATCGATTTTGACTTCAGCGAGTCCACCACATCGTTGATAAACGCCTCGGTTGTGATCGGGTGCATCTTCAACTTCTTGTGGTGCTCGCGCACGTAGTGGCCGATCCCGTGGAGGAGGTGCGTTTTGCCGAGGCCGACGCCGCCGTGGATAAAGAGGGGATTGTACGACTTGCCGGGACGCGCTGCAACGCCGAGCGCCGCCGATTTTACAAATTGATTCGAAGGCCCCTCGATAAAGGAATCAAAGGTGTAGTTCTGATTGAGGAGGAGGATCGAGGGACTCGGCTCGGCATCGGGCGCAACGGGGGCCGCAGGGCGCGTGACCTTGGCTTCAGCAATGGAGAAGCGGATCGTATCCGGAGGGAGAAACTCGCGCAGCAGGTCGCCGAAGTTTTCCTGTAGATACTCCTGCACAAAGAGGTTGGGCACTTCGACATGCACCTCTTCAGCCGATTCAGACAAGAGTCGAATCGGCGCAATCCAGTTGTCGTATTCGGTCTCGGTGCAGCGCGCGCGAATGAATTCGAGTAAGGCGGACCACCCAGTTGTGAGCTCCAGGGACATGGTGTAACTCTATCAGTGAAATTATTTGTAGGCGAGGATGAGCGCGCTCGCCTGCGTGGCGATTTCGGTCTCAGGACACGTTTCGAGTTCTTTGGCGGCGAGGAGCCCTTGTCTCTTATAGCCCAAGAGGAGGAGCGCCTTCGCCCGATTGAGTTGCGCGCCGAGCTGGGTCGGATCGATTTGAAGCGCTCGCTCGAGCGCTTCGAGGGCTTGCATCCCGTTGCCCTGCTGTAAGTGAAGGGCGCCCAGCATCTGATAGTCGTATGGATTTTGTGGGTCGATCTCGATCAGCGCGTTGAAGAAGGTGAGTGCTGTGTCGTAGAGACCATCGCGCAAATAGGAGTATCCCACAAAGCGGAGGTCGTCGAGTTCCGTTTCGCTCCAGCCGAGCAATCCCTTCCAGTCCATCTTTACCCTTTCTGATATTGATTGCGGCGCGCGTTCATCATGCCCAGCGTCCGATTTAAGCTGAGGAGGAGTTGGTAGAGCTCCCATAGAGCCTTGCGCTTCTTTTCCCCTTCTGGATCTTGCGACAGCGCATCCTTTAAGGACTCCAATTTATCGGCGTCGGCTTGCAGTTTCTCGATCGAGCCGAGCGAGGGGACTAAGAGATAGGTAAAGAAGCGCCGCGCCGAGGTCATGAATTGGGGCGGCATCGAGAAGTGAGCCCACGAAACGGTGCGACCCGACGCAAAGAGAGTCGCATACTCGCTCGCCACATAGGGGCGCATGGTTGTGACATCGGTGCGAGGGGGGAGGTTCTTCGAGCTGAGCAGCTCTTGGTCGACCAGCTTCTGATCGTGCGCATAGCGCTTCGACGCCTCGACGCCCAGGTTGTCTATGGTGCGTGGTTTGATTGTCATACTCCGCATTGTATCGATCCGCCCATTTTGAGTTATCAACAACCTGTAGAAATGCGCGTAAACACCTCAAAATCATAGAGATAAAGTCATGTTTGAACCCGGTTTTTGGCGGGGTTGTGAACAACTTTTCCACAATTTCCCACACCGCTGTTGAAAATTCTCAATCGACTTGTAGTAAGGTAGATGCACCTCATTTTTAAGCCTGAAAGTCGAACGTGGGATTGCCGAATTTCGACAAGTCTGACTAAGATGTGGGAAAAGGTGGAAAGTACCCGTGTCCGACTTTTTCTTCAGTGGATCAACAGCCGCAAAACTCGATGAGAAAGGGCGTTTCGTCCTGCCTCAGGAGATGCGCTACGGCCTCGTCGAAGATGGCAAATGCGAATTTGCCATTGGGTTGGGATTGGGTGGATGTCTCACGATCTACCGCCGATCTGCGATGGCGAAGATCGTCGAGAAGTTCCGCGCCATGCAACACGTGGCGAAGTTTCAGCGCTTCTTCACCCTCTTCTTTTCCACATTATTCCACACCGAGTGCGACAAGATTGGCCGCGTGATGCTCCCCGCCACTCTTCGCCAAGCGATCGGCGCGGAGAAAGAGATTGTCGTCGCGGGCGTCCTCGACAAGATCGAGATCTGGCCCAAACAAGTCTATGAGCGCAATCTGGCAGAACTCCTGAACGAATCTGAATCGGATCTCACCAAGATGGCAGAGGAAGCCTTTGCCCTCTTGGCGGGAGCTGATGTTCCGGCTCAAGAAACTCCAAGCATATTGCAGGGCTTGCCCCCACATTACGCAGCGAGAACGTGAGCCACACATCGGTCCTGCTCCACGAGGTGGTAGATGCATTTCGGGGAGTCCCCTGCCAGATCTTTGTTGAGGGTACAGTGGGTGCCGGCGGTCACGCTCGCGCTCTCTTGGAGGCCCATCCCGAAATCGAGCGCTACCTGGCCTTCGATCGGGATCCTTCGGCTCTCAAGCTCGCCCGCGAGGCGCTCCAACCTTGGAAAGACAAGGTGGAGTTCATCCACAGCCCCTTTGGGGAAGTGGGGGCGTACCTGCGGGAGCACAAGATCGGGCACATCGACGGGTTTCTCGTCGACCTCGGGGTTTCCTCTATGCAGCTCGACCAAGCGGAGCGTGGGTTTAGCTTCCAAGGGGAAGGGCCGCTCGACATGCGGATGGACCCCACCGCCGACCTCACCGCTGCGACAGTGGTGAATCGGTGGAGCGAGAAAGAGCTCGGGCGGATCCTCCGCGATTACGGGGAGGAGCCGCGGTGGCGCCAAGCGGCGCGGGCGATTATCCAAAATCGCCCCTACCGCACGACGCGCGACTTGACAGACGCCCTGAAAGGCGTCACCCGAGGGCGACCGGGGCTCAACCCGGCGACGCTCGTGTTTCAGGCGATCCGGATCGCCGTGAACGACGAGTTGGGAGAGCTCGAGCGCGGCCTCAAGGCTGCGACACACGCCCTCAAGGTAGGGGGGCGGTTGGCGGTGATCTCGTTTCACCGACTCGAAGATGGCCACGTGAAGCGGTTCATCCGGGAGGAGCCGACATTGCAGGCGGTGACGAAAAAGCCGATCGTCCCGACTCTTGAGGAGCAGCGGCGAAATCGTAGGAGTAGGAGCGCGAAGTTTCGAATCGCGGAGAAGGTGGAAGTATGAAGCGGGAGTGGATCTGGCGGTTTGGTTTTTGTCTCACCCTAGTCTCGTATTGTCTCTACTCATACGTAGAGAAGCAAAACGAGGTTACGCAGCTGAAGATCCGCATCCCCGAAGTGGAGCGCGAGACGCTGGCAATCCGGCAGGAAATTCAGCGCCTCCAAGTGGAAATTAACCAGCGCGAATCGCCCGCGCATCTGCTCGACATCGCCCATCGCCCTGAATACCGCCACCTCAAACATCCCCTGATGCGCGAAGTGTTCTCCATCCCCCAAGAGGGGATCGCCGCCGAATAACCTGTCGCCACGTTTCTACAGCTAATAGCGGTATAAATGGGGATGGCTTTACTTTCGCGCGCGCCGTGCATAGAATGGCCACATGGTTTCGCGCGATCGGTTGCTGTGGGTGTCGCTGGGGTTGTTTGCCCTCTTTGGCGTCTTGATTGTCCGGTTTTACCATCTGCAAATCATCCAGGGAGACAAGTGGAATCGGTTGGCGATGAGCCAGCACGAGAGCTTGGTGGTAGAGCCGTTTATGCGCGGCGCGATTTACGCGAACATGGATGTGCAGCCGGGCCACCGCGGCGAGTTGTATCCGATTGTGCTCGATGTACCTCACTATCATTTGTTTGTGGATCCCGATTCGATTCCAGGCGAGATGAAGGAGAAGGTAGCGGCGGAACTGTTCGGCGTGCTGAAGGTGGGGCCCGAGGAGAAGCGAAAGCTGGGGGCCGAGTTTGGGAAGAAGAGCCGCAGTCGGAAGTTGATGATGTGGCTCGATCGGCAAAAGCGGGATCAGATTTTATCGTGGTGGAATCCATTGGCGGCCAAGCTGAAGCTGCCGAAGAATGCGCTCTTCTTCTTGCCCGATTATAGAAGGT
>CAYGOG010000058.1:0-6553 GCA_964351415.1 uncultured bacterium
ATCGTATTTTGGTCGGAATCAGCGCTTTGCGTGAGCTGTGAGGAGGGCCTCGATGTGGGCCATGGCTTGCTCGAGGACCGGGCCGGGCTCTTGGGAGGCGTCGAGGACCTTGACGCGGTGGGGGTGGGAGCGGGCGAGGGCCAGGTAGGCATCCCGGATTTTGTGGTGGAAGGCAAGGGTCTCGCTCTCGATCCGATCGGTGCTCTTGCGCGCTTGGGTGCGGGAGAGGCCGAGGGCTGGATCTAGGTCGAGGTAGAGGGTGAGGTGGGGCTCGAGGCCTGCGGTGGCAAATTCGCAGAGAGACTGCACCTTTTGAGGCCCTAGGCCTCGGCCGAGGCCTTGGTAGGCAATGGAGGAGTCGTTGTACCGGTCGCAGAGGACGATTTTGCCTAAGGCGAGGGACGGGACAATCACCTCTTGCGCCTGTTGCGCGCGCGCGGCGAGGAAGAGGAGCAGCTCGGCCCGGATCGACATGGGGGCGGGCCCTTTGTAGTGGAGGAGGAGGTCGCGGATCGCCTCGGAGAGGGGTGTGCCGCCCGGCTCGCGCGTTTTGACGAGGAGGTGGCCCGCTGCAGCTAAGCGTTGGGACACCTCTTCGATGAGGGTCGTTTTACCGGCCCCCTCGCCCCCTTCGAAGGAAATCAGCTTTCCCTTACTCAACGACGCCCTCGACTGCAGCTATTTTTTGCGCCCCGAGGACGATGTCGTTGTCCTCTTTGAGGTTGACGAGGCGGACGCCCTGTGTGGAGCGGCCCATCACGCGCACATCGCGCATGGGGATCCGCACGGCTTGTCCGGCTTGGGACATGAGGAGGACGCTATCTTCATTGGCGACCGAGAGGGCTGCGACGACGGAGCCGTTCCTCTCGGAGACGATGATGGAGCGGACGCCGATGCCGCCGCGGTTGGTTTGGCGGAAATCCTCCACTTTGGAGCGTTTGCCAAAGCCGTTTTCACAGACGACGAGGATGGTCTCATCGGGGCGCACAGCCTCACACGAGATGACATGGTCTTTCTCGTTTTTGAGGGTGACGCCGCGCACGCCGCGCGCTACGCGGCCGATGGGGCGGATGAGCGACTCGTCAAAGCGGACGGCCATCCCGTCGCGGGTGAAGAGCATGATCTGCAGGCCGGGCCGGGTCATGCGGGCCGCCATCAGCTCATCTCCCTCGTCGATGTTGAGGGCATAGACCCCTTTGCGGCGGGGGTTGGAGAAGGCTGAGAGCTCGGTTTTCTTCACGACGCCGCGGCGTGTGGCGAGGAGGATGCAGGCACCCTCTTCGTCGTACTTGCGGACGCTGAGCATGGCGGCGACCCGCTCGTTCTCCTGGAGGTCTTCCAGAAGATTGATGAGGGGGCGGCCCTTGGTGCGGCGGCCTGTCTCGGGGATCTGCCACGCTTTGAGCCAATAGACGCGGCCATGGGTGGTAAAGAGGAGGAGCGTATCGTGCGTGGAGGCGACGAAGATCTGTTTGAGGACGTCGGCCTCTTTCTTCATCTCGAGGCCGATGACGCCGGCTCCCCCGCGCCGCTGTTCGCGGAAGGTGTCGATCGGCATCCGCTTGATGTAATCGTCGTTGGAGAGGGTGATCACCACCGGTTCGTCGGCGATCAGGTCTTCCATGTTAAACTCGCCCTCGGCGGCGACGATCTGGGTCTTCCGCTCGCCCTTGAGGCTGGAGGCGAGCTCGGTGAGCTCTTCGCGGATGATGTCGCGCACCATTGCCTCGGATGCCAAGACCGCTTGGTAGTGGGCAATTTTTTGGAGGAGATCTTTGTATTCGGCGTCGATCTTGTCGGCTTCTAGGCTTGTCAGCTGATAGAGGCGCAGGTCGAGGACGGCATTGGCTTGTCGCTCACTTAAGGTGTAGCGGGTCATCAACTCGGTGCGGGCCGCATCGCGGTTGGCCGACGCGCGGATGATCTTCACCACCTCGTCGAGGTGGGCGAGCGCCTTGAGATACCCTTCCAAGATGTGCGCGCGCGCTTCGGCGCGGGCGAGTTCATAGCGGGTTCTGCGGCGGATAACGTCGACGCGGTGGTCGATCCACGCGCTGATCATCTGCTTGACATTCATCGTGCGGGGCAGCCCGTGGTCGAGCGCCAGCATAATGCAGCCGAAGGTGACTTGCAGGTCGGAGTGCTTGTAGAGCTGGTTGATCACCACATCGGGGATCTCGCCGCGTTTGAGCTCCAGGACGATGCGGAGACCGTCTTTGTCGGAGTCGTCGCGGATGTCGGAGAGACCGTTGATCACCTTGTCGTTGATCAGCATCGCGATCTGTTCGATCAGGCGCGACTTGTTGACGTTGTAGGGGATCTCATCGATTAAAATTTGCGTTTTACCGGCGGGGGTCTCCTCCACTTTCATGAGCGCGCGCAAGATCACCTTGCCGCGGCCGGTGTGGTACGCCTCGCGAATGCCGCGGTAACCGCAGATGACTCCGCCTGTGGGGAAATCGGGGCCCGGCATCACCTTGAGGATGTCCTCGATCGAGGTGGAGCGGTTGTCCAGCACGAGCAGCGTCGCCGCGCACAGCTCTTTGAGGTTGTGGGGCGGGATGTTCGTCGCCATCCCGACTGCGATCCCCGAGCTGCCGTTGCAGAGCAGGTTGGGAAACTTCGCTGGGAATACGGTGGGCTCGTGTTTCGTCTCGTCGTAGTTGGGGACCGTCTCGACCGTATCTTTGTCGAGGTCTTCCATGAGCGCCATCGCAGCGTGGGTGAGCCGCGCCTCGGTGTAACGCATCGCAGCGGGGGGATCGCCGTCAATAGAGCCGAAGTTTCCCTGTCCGTTGATGAGGGTGTAGCGCATCGCCCAGTCTTGCGCCATGCGCACAAGGGTCGGATAGATCACGGTCTCGCCGTGCGGGTGATAGTCGCCCGAGGTGTCGCCTGAGATTTTCGCGCATTTCCGGTGTTTTGCGCCGGGAGAGAGGTTGAGCTGCCGCATCGCGTACAAAATCCGGCGCTGCGACGGCTTCAAACCGTCGCGCACATCGGGAAGAGCGCGCGAGATGATGACCGACATCGAATAGCGAAGGTAGCTCTCCTTCACTTCCTCTTCGACGTTGCGTGGGACAATGACTTCGTTCTCTGTGTACGACATCGTTAAATATCCAGGTTTTTCACTGAGAGGGCATGTGTTTCAATGAAGTTGCGGCGGGGCGCTACCTCTTCGCCCATCAGCATGGTAAACATGTGGTCGGCGGCGATCGCGTCGGGCATCGTCACCTTCATCAGCGTGCGCAACTTCGGATCCATCGTAGTCTCCCACAACTGATCGGCGTTCATCTCGCCAAGACCCTTGTAGCGCTGCACTTCGACGCCCTTGCGGCCGTTTCCGCGGACAATATCGGCCACGTCTTTCAACGTATGCACCAGATTTGTCTTGCCCCCCTCTTCGAGAATGTCGAAGAGCACGCCGTTGGCAATCGAGTAGTTGTCCAATTTCAATCCAAACGTCGCCAATTTCTGATACAAAGACTCAAGTCTTAGAGGGTCATAGAGATCGGTAAACGAGATCGCCTTGGGCACAAACTGGAGCATCTCGGGGCGCCGTTCCGCTTCGGGGATCGAGGCAATCGTCTCCTCATGCCGCGCTTTTTGCATCTCTTCGTATTCGGCTTTCAGCGCGCGCAGTGTGTCTTCGGTGTGCACATAGCGCATCTGGTCGCCCATCACCACTTGATAGCGGGGTTGTTTTTCGCTTAAGAACTCGCGGAAGGGAACCCCTTTCCGCTCGACAGCGCCGATAAACGACTCGACGTCCATCACAAGCTCCAACAACTCCTGGAATCGCGCCGTATCGAGCGGTTTGTCGCTCCCTGCGGGGCGCACCACCAGATCGCTCATCCCGAGCTTGAGCAGATACTCATCCATCTCCTTTTCCGAGTGGATGTACTGGCTCGTCTTTTTGCGGGTCACTTTAAAGAGCGGAGGCCGCGCGATGTAGATGTATTGGTTTTCAATGAGTGCCGGCATGTGGCGATAGAAGAACGTCAACAGCAGCGTGCGGATATGGGATCCGTCCACGTCGGCGTCGGTCATGATGATCACTTTGTGATAGCGCAGCTTGGCCAGATTGAAGTTATCGGCGCCAATGCCGCAACCCAAGGCGGCGACCATCGCCCCCACCTCTTGGTTTTGCAGCACCTTCTGCACGCGCGCCTTTTCGACGTTGAGGATCTTCCCGCGGATGGGCAAAATCGCCTGAAAGCGCCGGTCGCGCCCCGACTTGGCCGAACCGCCGGCCGAGTCCCCTTCCACGATGTAAATTTCGCACAATGCGGGATCGCGCTCCTGGCAATCGGTCAACTTACCCGGCAGCCGCATCGAATCCAACGCCGATTTCCGCAGCGTCAATTCGCGCGCTTTCTTGGCCGCCTCCCGCGCTTGAGCGGCGATCAGCGCCTTCTCCACAATCAGCTTCGTCTCAGCGGGATGCTCGTCAAAATAGGCGGTCAGGTCTTCGCCGACAATCTGCTGCACAATCGAGGCCACTTCCCCGTTGCCGAGCTTTTGCTTCGTCTGCCCTTCAAACTGCGGGTTGGGCACTTTACACGAGATCACGGCGCATAGCCCTTCTCGCATATCGTCGCCGCTCACCTGCACCTTTTCGCTCTTGATGAGCGCGTGGCTCTTCATGTAGTTATTCAACACGCGGGTCAACGCGGTGGAGAAGCCGGTCACATGGGTCCCGCCTAGCCGTGTCGAGATATTGTTCACGTAGGAGAACATCGATTCCGTGTACGTGTCATTCCACTGCATCGCCACTTCGAAATCGATCGGGCCATCCACCCCATCGCGCACCGCGTGAATGTAGATCGGCTTGGGGAAGATCGGGTTTTTCCCCTCATTGAGATAGGAGACAAACGATTGGATGCCCCCCTCATAGAAAAAGTGAATGGGCTCCCGATTGACATCCCGCTCGTCGAAATAGTGGATCTGAATGCCCCGGTTTAAAAACGCCAGTTCCCTCAAGCGCTTCAGCAGCACATCGTAGTCAAAGCTCATCACCGTAAAGATCTGCTCATCGGGCCAGAAATGGACTTTTGTCCCCCGCTTTTCGGTCGTCCCGACCATCGTCAACGGCTTCGAGACCTTGCCGCGCTGGAATTCCATCTCATACACTTTGCCATTGCGGCTCACCGACACGACCATCCGCTTGGAGAGCGCGTTCACGCACGAGACGCCCACGCCATGCAAGCCGCCCGAGACCTTGTACGTCCCCTTATCGAACTTGCCGCCCGCATGGAGAATCGTCATCACTACCTCTAAAGCGGTGACTTCGCGCCCCTGTTTTTGGGACTCTTTGTCGTGTTTTTCGACCGGAATACCCCGCCCGTCGTCTTCGACGCTGCAGCTCCCGTCGGCATACAATACAATGGAGATCTCTTTGCAATGGCCCGCCAACGCCTCGTCGATCGAGTTGTCGACCACCTCATACACCAACTGATGCAACCCATTTGTCCCGGTATCGCCGATGTACATACTGGGTCGCTCGCGAACCGCCTGAAGGCCCTCCAATACAGAGATCGAACTTGCGGTGTACTCTTTGTCCATAGTTGTCATACTCGAAACACAAGGGTTTGAACGTGCGGAAAATTTCGTTGGAGCTCGCCTAAGAGGCGCCCCTTTTCACTCATTAAGACGCTATACAGGGTGGCGCCCTTCACTTTCACCGTCAGGGTACCCCTAACGAGGGAGATCGGCTCTGTCAGCGGGGCCATTCTCTCCCCGACGACCCGCTGCCATTCGGCATACACTGCGGGGGCCCGATCGGCCACACTCCGCTCCATGTCCGGCAGCATCCCCACCAGAACGTCTTTGAGTTCATGGTTGGTCCGACCGGTTCCAGAATAGCTACGGGGAGTTCTCCTCATAACCTTGGGACTATATCGCTCTATACCTAAAAGTGCAACCCCTTTTCAATCGTCCGCAACTCACTCACGCTAAGAAGCTTACAACAAATTCGCAACCCCCTCAAAACCAGCTCCTTACACGCCAATCTAAATCTTTACAAACAATTAACTTTTTGCTATACTAGAAGGTATGAAATCACACTACAACCCTGAGCTCCGATATCCCCAATCCCCTTATGGGCAAGGGTATCTGTATCCCATGACCAAGCACATTCACACTGTCGGATTTGGTAGAGGATCTGTTGCATCAGTCGAGGCCCGTACCGACACGGCCGCCCAACCGGGTCTCGCAGGGCAGAGCTCCGCAGCGAAGCCCTCCCTCAGGGACAAATTGGTCAGCGCGCTCTGCAAGCTGCCCTCCCTCGCGGGAAAAACAGCCCGCGCGCTCGTAGACCTCATAGGCATTGTGTTGTTTCCATTACTCGTCGCTA
This sequence comes from uncultured bacterium, assembly GCA_964351415.1. Lineage (GTDB taxonomy): Bacteria > Chlamydiota > Chlamydiia > Chlamydiales > SM23-39 > CAYGOG01. The sequence goes on from CAYGOG010000058.1 coordinate 6,356, forward strand.
TAAGCGTGCTCTCCATACTCCCGTCGCTGTAGGCGCGCGCTCCATACCCCCGAGGGCAAAGACCCCCTTGGCAAAGCCGATTGTCCGCAACTCATTCGTATTCAGAAACTTACAGCGAACTCACAACCCGCTTAAAACCAGCTCCTTACACGCCAATCTAAATCTTTACAAACAATTAACTTTTTGCTATACTAGAAG
>CAYGOG010000059.1:0-6404 GCA_964351415.1 uncultured bacterium
ACAGAGGGCGTCAAAAGATGGATGTCTCCGTGAAATTGGAGCCGGTGCCGGTCATTCACCTTGGGGTGGCCCGGGGGGGTGACGGGGAGCACCTCGCCCGGAATCTTGGCCCGAAATTGCATCGCCAGCACGCTCAAGAGGTCCAAATCGGGTCCCGAGAAGAGCACCTTAATCAGGTGGCACGCGGGGGGGTAGTTGAAGAGGCGCCGCTCGGCGATCTCCGAGGCGTAAAAGGTGTCATAGTCCTGAGCTGCCGCCAGCCGTAGAATGGGGTGGTTGGGCAAGTAGGTTTGGAAGATCACTTCGCCGGGGAGCTCAGCTCGTCCCGCGCGCCCCGCCACCTGCGTCAGCAGCTGAAACGCATTCTCCGCCGCCCGAAAATCGGGGATGAGGAGCGAGGCGTCGGCGTGCAGCACGCCCACGAGCGTCGCCGCCGGGAAGTGAAATCCCTTGGCGATCATCTGCGTCCCGATGAGGACGTCGGCCTTGTGGGCCTTAAATTGCTGGAAGAGGGTTTCGTGCGACTCTTTTTTGCGGGTGGTGTCCCTGTCCATCCGGAGCGTCCGAATCCCGGGCAGCATAGCGTGGAGCGAGCGCTCCACGTGCTCCGTGCCAAACCCCTGAAACTGCAGCGCGCTCGCCGAGCCGCAAGCGGGGCAACTGCGCGGCGGCGCAATCTGATAGTCGCACAAATGGCACGCCAACAGGTGCTCGGCGCGGTGATAGGTAAGGCCCAAATCGCAGCGAGGGCACTTCACCGGCGCGCGGCAGGCGCCGCACACCTGCAAGCGGTGGTAGCCCCGCTTGTTGAGAAAGATCAGCGTCTGCTCGCCCGCGTCGACCCGCTTTTGAATCCCCGCGAGCAGCTCATCGCAAAAGTGGGTAAAGCCGCCGGCCCGCTCGCGCGCCTCGGCCAAATCGACGATCTTCACCCGCGGCATCTGCGCCGCAGTCGCCCGATTTCTCAGCCGATGCAGCTGATAGCGCCCCCGCTCGGCGTTGTGAAACGACTCCACCGACGGCGTCGCGCTCCCCAGCACCACGGCTGCCCCCTCCAGCTTGCCCCGCATAATCGCCACATCGCGCGCCGAATAGGTGGGCATCTCCTCGCTCTGCTTGTACGAGCCGTCGTGCTCCTCATCGACCAAAATCAGGCCCAACTTCGGCACCGGCGCAAAGACCGCGGAGCGCGCGCCCACCGCAATGCGGATCGAGCCGCTCTGCAGCGCCGCCCACGCCTGCGCCCGCTCGCTCAGCGACCGCCGGTGGTGCAAGAGCGCCACCCGCTCTGTAAACCGGCTCCGGATTCGCTCAATTGTCTGCGACGTCAGCGAGATCTCCGGCACCAGCAAAAGCGCTCCCTTTCCCAAGGCGAGTGCCCGCTCAATTGCCTGCAGATACACCTCAGTCTTACCGCTGCCCGTCACCCCGTGAATCAAGTGCACTGCAAACTGACCCGCATCCTGCGTCTTCCCAATCGCCTGAAGCGTCGCCGCCTGCTCCTCGTTCAGCTTCTTCGGCCCCGACCGGAAAAACTCCTCTTCTTCAATCAGCGCATCGGCCGTCGCGATTTCTTTCAGCTCAATCAGCCCCCGCTTCTGCAAACTCATCAGCGGACTGCGCGAGGTGCCCACCTCATCCAGCAGCTCTGCGGCAAATAACCCCCGCGGCCGCTTCAAAATCGCCTCCAACAAGGCCGCCTGGGGTACCGCCTTCCTCTGCAGCTCTGCACAGGCCTGCAGCGCCACCTCGTGCGTGCAGGCAAGGGACACCCACAGTTTTTTCGGTACCTTTACCTCTTTGCGCTCGCTTGGCGGCACAAAGCACTTCAGCACCTTTTGGAGCGGCGTCAAGTAATAGTCGCTCATCCAGCGGGCGAGCTTCCACAGCGGCTCTGACAAACTGCCGCCGAGCACCCGTACCAGGCTCTTCGGATTGGGCACTTCGCACGTATCGCGCACCTCCGACACCGTGCCCCAGCGCAGCTTGCCCCTCAAAGGGACCTCCACCCGCATCCCTACACACACCGTACACCCATCGGGGATCGCGTAGTCGAGCAGCCGATTCATCTGTTGATCCAACAAAACGCCGGCGTATTTCACGGCAACGCCTGCTGCAGCGCTTTCCATAGAGACTTCTTCAACAGCGGGTCTTTTGCGTACAAACTCAAGTCGGGGAATAAGAAGAGAGGGACCTTGCCCAGCATCTTCGGCGATTCCTTATACAGCGCGCGCAACTGGGGCAGCTGATAGAGTGCGGCATCGGTGATTAGCACCCACTTCAGGCCCTCCGTGCTCAAAAACGTCTCCCACTCCAGGCCCTCTGCTTCGATTAACTTGGCGGGGCCGTGCAGCACATCGAGCGCCTTGGCAATGGCCTCCAAAAGGGGCCGTTCTGTGTCTTTAAATGTGAGCACCGTGATCGGGGCGACCTGATTGCGCGTCTTCCAGCGCTCCGAAACACTCCGGGCAAACGCGTCGTCGGGCGGTTTTTCGACAAAGGCCAGCTCAGGCGCCACCTTTTTCAGCGCGGCGCGCATCTCCATGAGCGGGCGCGGCTCCACCCGTTTCGGTGGGGGCACTTCTGCGACAACCGGCGCGGGTGGTTCGACTTTCTTCGGAGCGGGGGGCGGCGTGGGTTCTACGTGGACAACGAGAGGCGGGATTGCGACCGGTTCAGGCGCCGGTGCGGGTTTAGGAGGAAGGGCGCGGAAGAAGGCAAACTCTTCAGCGGTTGTGAGGAGAGGGCCCTCCGCTTCGCGGATCAGCTCGAGAAGCGCGTTTGAAAGGGTGTGGAGTTCAGAGAGGGTGCGCATGGTTCTCCTACGTTTGTACCACGATCCGCGAAAAGGGGCAAAACGGAACCATGCATCTGTATTTCTGCTAATATGCAAGCAATCAGGAGAAATTATGACTCATGCTACATCCCGCCTTACAATTGACATGCCCTCATCGGAGCATAAGCGACTTAAAATGGTTGCTTCAATGATGAAGACTTCGATGAAAGAACTCGTGTTGATGAGTGTTGAGAATTTTATGGAGCGTAAATTCAATAAGAAAACAGAAAAAGCATTGAGGGATGCAGAAAAGGGGAAAAATTTAAAAAAATTTGCTACCCTTAAGGAGTTTTACGAAGACTTGGGTGTTTGATGGACCTTGTTGCGTAATTCTGTTTTGTGTGCAATTTATTGGTTATCAATGAATTACAACCACAGAGAGCACAGAGGACACAGAGAAACCAAACAGGCCCTCATCGAGAAACGTGATTTTTCTTTCTCTGTGTCCTCTGTGCTCTCTGTGGTTGTAACCTATTGGCATTCAGTAAAATAGAACGATGTTGAATTACGCAACAACGCTGGGTGTCACGGGGGTAATCCGGGGGGGCTGTTTGGAGGAAAGACGTAAAGTTTCTTCGAGTCTACCAGGGTCATTCCCCCCTGGCTGACAGGGCGGTGACAACGTCTAGATGACCGTTCTGGGCAGCCAAGCGCAAAGCCTGTGCGATGTGAGCGGGGGTAATCCCCTCCCTGGCTAGCAAGGCGCGGACCACGTCTCGATGACCGTACGCGGCAGCCGAGATCAAAGCGTTTTCGATGTAAACGGGGGGAATCCCCTCCCTGGCTAGCAAGGCGTGGACAACGTCTAGATGGCCGTTCTTGACAGCCTCGTGCAAAGCGCTTCCGATGGTATCGGCGGTAATCGCCTCCCTGGCTAGCAAGGCGCGGACCACGTCTAGATGATCGTACGCGGCAGCCGAGATCAAAGTGCCTCCGATGTAAGCGGGGTGAATCCCCTCCCTGGCTAGCAAGGCGTGGACAACGTCTAGATGGCCGTTCTGGACAGCCTTGTGCAAAGCGATTCCGATGTCAGAGGGGGGAATCCCCTCCCTGGCTAGCAAGGCGTGGACAACGTCTAGATGACCGTTCTCGGCAGCCTTGTGCAAAGCGCTTCCGATGGTGACAGGGTCAATCTCCCCCCTGGCTAGTAGGTCATGGAGATAAAGGACATGGTTGTGCTGACAGGCTCTTTGGAATGATATCGTTAGAAAACGGGTGCGATCCGCATTGCTAAGAGCCCCAGGCTCGCGAGTCGCCTCTAAAGCCTGGCGAAATACGCGATGATATCTTGCTGGGGAAAGTGATGCCACTAATGGAAGGCTTTCTGAGAGTGGAACAAGTCGTGAAGGGACCGCCGGAAAACGGCGAGGGGCTGTTGTGGCTTGACGGGTGAAATAGGCCGCTCTTTCCAAAATGTCTTGCCGGATTGAGCCTATAGTGTCTTCGGAAACGCCGGGAAACAGGGCAAGGAGTTCTGGGGGGTACCGCCAAAGGGAGCGGGCCGGGCGATTGAGTTCTGAGGATGCGGCTGCCATCATTCCTTCCGTTTGTTAGGTTGCGGTAAGTTATGGCGGTTTTTTTTAATTTTTGACAAACGATTTTTTGTGTGTAGGCCTTAAGTTGAAATGTCCCCCTGGGGTATCACGGGGAGACATTTCTATTTAACGCCTACACAAGACCCTGACCCTTTCGGCAATCTTTTATCTCACAATTCTTTTGTGGTATACCTCTATTAGCCCAAAAGGCTACTTTTCAGCTAATAGAGGTATATGGCTGACATTGTATTGACACGTCTGCGGGGCGTTGAGCTGTTGCGCAATCCGTTTCTCAGTAAGGGAACTGCTTTTACTGCGGAGGAAAGGTCGCTGCTGGGGCTGCACGGACTACTGCCAGAGCATGTATCGACGGCCGATGAGCAGATGGAGCGGGTGTACCGGAACTTCACCCAAGAGGAAACGCCGGTGCGCAAGTTCGTGTTCCTGTGCAATTTGATGAGCCGGAGCGAGCTTTTGTTCTTTCAATTTGCGGCCAAGCACGCAAGTGAGGTGCTGCCGTTTATCTATACCCCGACAGTGGGCGAGGGGGCGATCCATTATAGCTTGCTGTTTCGCGAGGCGAAGGGGCTCTACTTGGCGTATCCCGGCAGAGATGAGGTGGAGCGCGCGTTTGAGATGTGCGAGCAGAAGGATGTGGAGGTCATTGTGATGACCGATGGGGAGCGGATTTTGGGGTTGGGCGATCAGGGCGTGGGGGGGATGGTCATCCCGGTGGGCAAGCTTGCGCTCTATACGCTCTTTGGGGGCATTCACCCGATGAAGACGCTGCCGATTGTGCTGGATGTGGGGACGAATAACGAAGAGCGGCTGCGGGATCCGCTGTACTTGGGATGGCGGAATCGGAGGGTGGGAGGCGCGGAGTACGATGCGTTTGTCGATCGGGTGGTCAAGGCGGTCAAGAAGCGGTATCCAAAAGCGGTGCTGCAATGGGAAGACTTTGCCAAGCAGAATGCCTCCAGGTTGTTGGAGAAGTATCGGAAAGAGGTGCTGTCGTTCAACGACGATATTCAGGGGACGGCGGCGGTGACGCTGGCGGGCTTGATGGCGGCGGTGAAGGTGATCGGCGGGCGGTTGGGAGAGCAAAGGATTGCTATTTTAGGCGGCGGGTCGGCGGGGACGGGGGTTGCCTCTTTGCTCGTGCACGCAATGGAGCGGGAAGGGCTGTCGGTTGAAGAGGGGCGGAAGCGGATTTTTATCGTGGATCGAGAGGGGCTGATCTGGAAGGGGATGAAGGGTCTCGATGAAAATCAGAAGTTGTATGCGCACGATGAGGGGGGATGGCCGCTGGCCGAGGTGGTGAAGCGGGTGCATCCGACGATTTTGATTGGGGTGAGCGGGCAGGGGGGCGCCTTTACCAAAGAGGTGCTGGAGGAGATGGCGCGGCATGTGGCGCGGCCGATTGTATTTCCCCTATCGAATCCGACGCCTCAGGCTGAGGCCAAGCCCGAAGATGTGATGAACTGGACGGGGGGCAAAGCGCTGATTGCGACGGGGAGCCCGTTTGGCCCGGTGTCCTATGGCGGCAAGAGCTATGGAATCGGGCAGTGCAACAATGTCTATATTTTCCCCGGCTTTGGGCTGGGGTTGTTGGCCGCGGGGGCAAAATGGGTGCCCGATGCGCTGTTTTACGAGGCGGCGTCGGTGCTGGCGAGTGTGTCGCCGGCGCTGCAAGAGGCTACGGCACCGCTCTATCCGCTGATTCCGGAGGTGCGGGCGGTAAGTCGACAGATTGCGCGCGCGGTCGCCCTGAAGGCGATCGAAATGAAACTAGCGACGCAAGACGCCGCGCAGGTAGAGGCCCGGCTAGAGGCTCTGATGTGGACCCCCGCCTATCCACAGGTGCGACCGGCATAAACCATCCAAAGTGGTGGAGCATTTTGCGCACTTCGGATGTCCTGAGGATGCGCGGGATGGGATGCGAAAGGTAGCTGCGCTCGATATATCTCCGAATGCGTCTTGGATCGTCAGGGCGGTAGTCGAGTCGAATGCCGTGCCGCTCTTGAAGATAGAGG
>CAYGOG010000060.1:0-6316 GCA_964351415.1 uncultured bacterium
CCCCTTTGACTGGCAAGGGATCCAAAGCCCCAACCTCCCCTTTGCCTCGCTGATTCTCTATGAGCTGCACGTGCGGGGCTTTACCCGCCACCCCACAAGCGGCGTCGAGTACCCGGGCACCTTCCTCGGCCTGATTGAAAAAATCCCTTACCTCAAGGAGCTCGGCATCAACGCCGTCGAGCTGATGCCGGTCTTCGAGTGGGACGAGACCCGCAGCAAACATCCCCCTCTCCCCAATTACTGGGGCTACAACCCGATCTCCTTTTTCGCCCCGATGCGCCGCTTTGCGGTCCACGACGCCCTCTTTGAATTCAAAAAAATGGTGCGCGAGCTGCACCGCAATGGGATCGAGGTGATCCTCGACGTGGTCTACAACCACACCGGCGAAGGGCGCCCCACGGAGCCAACCGTGTGCCTCCGCGGCATCGACGCACAGCTCTACTACTTCCCATTCCCGCCCGATACGACCGGCTGCGGCAACTCCATCCGCGCCCATGAACCCGCCGCCCAGCACCTCATCCTGGAGAGCCTCCGCTACTGGGCCCGCGAAATGCACGTGGACGGCTTCCGATTCGACCTCGCCTCCACACTCACCCGCGGCCCCGACGGCAATCCGCTGCCGCGACCGCCCCTATTCGACGCTATTTTGGCCGACCCGCTCCTCAAGACAAAGAAGTGGATCGCCGAACCGTGGGATGCCGGGTTTCTCTATCAACCGGGCTTCTTTGCCCACACGTATGGGATGCACGAGTGGAACGACACCTACCGCCGCTCCGTGCGCCGCTTCCTCAAGGGGACCAACGGCATGGCGAGCGACTTTGCCACAGCGCTCTGCGGCTATCAAAACCACTCGATCAACTACATCACCGCCCACGACGGCTTTTCGCTCCACGACCTCGTCACCTACCAGCAAAAACACAACGAGGCCAACGGCGAAGACAACGCAGATGGCGCCGAGGACAATGAGAACTGGAACTGCGGCCACGAGGGCCCCTCGACCGACCCCCAGATTACCGCCCTGCGAGAGCGGCAGATGCAAAACCACCTGATCGCCCTCCTCCTATCCGAAGGGGTCCCCATGATCCGGATGGGAGACGAAGTAGCCCACACCGCCAAGGGCAACAACAACCCCTACGTACAGGACAACGAGCACAACTGGCTCCAGTGGGGCTCAAACCCCGCCTTTTTAAAAAAACTCATTGGCATCCGTAAAAATTATTTTAAATTAAGCGAGCCGCAGTGGCTCAACCCTTGGGAGGGGCGATTCGTCTCCCTTGTGCGAGGCGATCTGTGGGTCGCCTTTAACGCGAGCCATCTCCCTCAAGCTCTGACAGTTCCGCCAGGAAATTGGGAGCCCAAACCTCCCGCTGAACTAGCCCCTTACTCAGCTTTTCTTGCAGTAAAAAACAATTCTCTCTAGCATACCCCACTTAAAATATTAGATCGTCTTCCCAGGGGTCCAAATCGACCCTATAATGAGACGCGAGAGGTGACTATGTCAGCGATAGAATTTGATCCAGAAGTAAAGCCTGTCAAACCCGTAGCCGTAGATCCTAACGAGGGGCTCGACCCTTCCGTTGTCGCAAGTGCGCAAAAGACAAATCCAATGGCGGAAATCTTGCGCCATGGAATTGCCGCCACCAACCGCCTTGAGCGCAAAGTCCTCGACATCACAGGTCAGGTCCGCGATATCAACAGCTCGCTCCGAGACCTGATTGAACTGCAAAAGCTCCTCCCCCGCGAGCCCGAAGCCGACGTCCAGGTGACCGAACAGATGCGCGCCTTGCGCGACCGACTGGCAGCAAAGGGAATCGACCTATTCCCCGCCGACGCCCAAACCGTGAGCGCCGAGTGGGTGAAGAAGTTTCAAACCACTCTCTCGAGCCAAATCGCCGACAATCTCAAAACCGATCTGCAGCTCTTCTTTCACGACATGCAAGATAAACTCCAAAAGTCGAGCAGCTTGATGGAGACGCTGAAAAACCTGAACCGCTCCTGGGAGCGCTTCATCGAGAAGCTGATCGACAACGGCATGCGCCGATGAGCCGCATAGAAGCCGTCAGCCGCTCATTTGAACCCGCATTCTCCCCTCTTCCCGTAGAAGAGAAGCGGCCGGTTCCGCTCGGACTCGGAGCCGTGAAAAGCTCCATTGCCCGCCATCCGAATGCCGCCCTAGCGGTCATCGGCGCGCAACGGGACACCCTCGAGACCGCAGCCGCCCAAATCGGCGCGCTCAGAGGCGATGTGACGGCAAGCCGCACCGAGCTCTCCACCCTTCGCACGCAAAAAAGCCAGGTGACCGATGAAGTGTCAGCGGCTCAATCTCGCCGCAAGCGGTGGGGCAAGCTCGCCACAGTAGGGCAATTTTTATCGACCGCGTCGATCGTGTCGACCGGATTGATGGCCGCTGCAACGCCGTGGGGCATTCCCCTCGCAATCGCCGGCGGCCTCCTGCTCGGCTATCACGTGCTCCGCGAGTCGGGTCGCCTGCCAGTCTCCGATAAAGTGGACAACGTAATCACCGTTGCCTCGCTCGTCACGGGCGTCGGCGGCTCGTTTGCCGCCGCCCGAGCGGGCGGCCTCATGATCCAAGGGGGAATGGCGCTCGTCCACCGAATCAACGGGATTGCCTCTACCTCCATGACCGTCTCCTCTCGCGTCGGCAGCGGCTTCGCCCAGCGCGATTATGGCAATGCCAAAGCCCGCTTGATAACCCTGCAAGGCAAAGAAACTGACATCTCCATGCGCCTCAGCGGCGCAATGCTCGGCATTCCCGATCTCTTCCATCTCAACGAAGAAGTGACCCGCGTCGCCCGAGAAGCCATTCAACTAGGAGTCTCCTCATGATAATCCCCGTCGCCCCATCCAAAGTTGCCCGCACACCCGACCTCAACGAACCGCTCTCCCCCTCCTTGATGCGGGAAGTGATGGACGTCGTCGGCATGATCTACCGCACCTTCAACGAAATGGGCATCTCAGAAAAAGAGAAGATGGCCTCCCTCAAGTTGCAGCTCAAAGGCCATCGCGATACCAATGCAAGCATGTCCCGCACACAAGGGAAATTAGCCCTCGCGGCCTCCCTCGTCGCGCTCGGAGTGTTCGCGGCAGGCTGGGGCTTCCGGCACGAAGCGGATCAAAAATTTATCCATGCAATCGCCGAAAAGGGCGTCCCCGGTATACAGTCCTACTTCGACGGCGATATGAAAGCCCGCCAACAGATTGCCTCTGAGCTCTCCCAGTTTTTGATGGAAGACTATAGAGAAAAGAACGGCAACGCTTCCAGTCTCGCATCAGGGCCCAAACAAGACGCCAAAGCGGTCTTCGATGCCTACCTACAATTGGCTCGAGCCGCCGCCCAGTAGCGGTATAATAGGGCCATGCATATAGTCCGCCGTAGAGGGGGGCCGCAACTGGGGTCGCCCCTCTATGAATCATGATTGCCACAACGAGACGCTTAGCAGTAAATTGGCTTGAATCGATCGGCGAGTATCTCTCACTCGTCCTCGACGTCATTGTCTCCGCCATCCGCCGCCCCCCCTCGGTGACGCTCGTGCGGGAGCAGCTGTTTCACATCGGAGTCATGTCCTTTGGCGTGGTCGCCATCACCGGCTTTACGACCGGCTTTGTCCTCGCCGCCCAATCGTTCTATCAACTGGGCGAAAAAGGGCTCTCTGGCGTCACCGGCGTCTTAGTCGCCAAGTCGATGATCACGGAGCTGGGCCCCATTTTGACCGGCTTTATGGTGACCGGCCGCGTGGGATCCGCCATGTGCGCCGAGCTGGGCTCCATGCGCGTCACCGAGCAAATCGATGCGATCCGCTCGATGGCCGTCAACCCCTACGCCTTTTTAATCGCCCCCCGCTTTATCGCCGGCGCCATCATGATCCCGCTGCTCGCCATTGTGAATATGGTGATGGGCATCTTGGGCGGCTATGTAATCTCGGTCGTCCTCTTCAACATGCCGTCGCCCAACTACTTCACCCCCATGCCGCTCCACATCAACATCTACGACCTCATCGGCGGCGGCATCAAAGCGATGGTCTTTGGCATTCTCCTCGTCACCGTCTGCTGCTACAAGGGGATGAAAACCCAAGGCGGCGCGGCGGGAGTCGGCAAATCGACCACCGACAGCGTCGTCACAAGCTACGTACTCATCCTGATCTTTGACCTCTTCCTCACAATGGGCCTCAACACCCTCTTCCAAGTGATCCGAGGCACCATCGTATGATTCGAGTGATCGATCTCTGGAAAAAGTATGGCGAAAACGAGGTTCTCAAAGGACTCAACCTCGAAGTGCACGATGGCGAGATCCTCGTCATCCTAGGGCGATCGGGGGTCGGCAAAAGCGTCTTGCTCCGCCAGATCATCGGGATTGAGCGCCCCGATCAGGGGCTCATCGAGGTGCACGGCGTCCCCGTCTCCCATTTGGGCCGCAACGAACTGCAAAAATCGGTCAAAAAGATGGGGATGCTCTTTCAAGGGGCTGCCCTGTTCGACTCAATGACCATCTATGAAAACATTGCCTTTGCCCTCCGCCAACACGGCAATCCCGACACGCGAAAACGATACCCTGAATCCGAAGTGCGCCAGCGCGTGCTAGAAGCTCTGCAAATGGTTGGCCTTGAGGGAGTTGAGAACAAAATGCCGTCCGACATGTCGGGCGGGATGAGAAAGCGGGCGGGCCTCGCGCGGCTGATTGTGTACCGCCCCTCCATCCTGCTCTACGACGAGCCGACCACGGGCCTCGACCCGATTACGGCCAAGCAAATCACCGATCTCATCGTCAAAACGCAAGAGCAGCTGAAAGGGACGAGCATCGTGGTGACGCATGACATGCGTTCAGCGTATTATATGGCCGACCGACTCGCGCTGCACCAAGACGGGAAAATCACCCACGTGGCAGAGCCCGACGCCTTTTTTAAATACGATGATCCGATGATCCAATACTTGAAAGAATCCATGTCTGCCGGGGGGAGAAAAACAGCATGAGCGAACGATTTAAGAACGTGTTAATCGGCGGCTTTGTCGCGGGCACCCTGCTCATTACATGCCTCCTCGTCCTCTTTTTGCGGCCCCACGTAGGCGATGGCAAACAGCTGCTCCGCGTCCGCTTTGCCAACGTCGCGGGCATCACCAAAGGGACCCGCGTCTCCTATGCCGGACGACCCGTCGGCTACATCGTCGCGATTGCCCCCACAGGAGAAGGGCGCACCGATCGGGAAGGCCCTATCTACGCCTACGAACTGACGCTGAAAGTGGATTCGTCCGTCACCGTCTATACAACCGACGAAATCGCCCTCCGCACCACCGGCCTGATGGGGGAAAAGTCGATCTCCATCCTCCCCAAACCCGCCGCCCATGCCCGCCCCGTCACAAACGAAGTGCTCTTCGCGCAGACGATCGACCCGTTTGAGGCCACCGTCAACCAAGTAGGCCGCCTCGCAAAACAAGCAGACGAAACGCTCCGGAAATTCGACACCTGGTTTGCGCAAAACGAAACCACGCTCACCCACACACTCCAGTCGCTCGACGGCACCCTTACCGCAGCCAGCTCTCTCCTCTTCACCGCCGACAAAGAGGCGCTCGTCTCCTCCCTCTCGCACACAACCCACCTCGTGAACGAAAACCTCGAAGCCGTGCGTAGCTCCCTTGTGCAAGACAACCTCCTGGGGCAATTCAGTGCCCTCACAGCCGAGCTCCAAAACACCGCCCAAGGCTTTAACCAAGACGGCCTCCAAACCCTCGCAAGCCTCAACCGGATCAGCCGCAACATCGCCGACGGCACAGGCACCGTGGGGCGCTTCATCAACCAAGACGACTTCTACCTGCGCCTCTCCTCGCTCATGAGCAAGGGAGAAACGCTCATCAACACCGTCAACCACCACGGCCTCCTCTTCCAATACGACAAGCACTGGAAGAAAGACCAAGTGCGAAGAGCGAATATGCTCCGCTCCCTTGAGACACCCGACGAATTTAAAGCTTACTTTGAAAACGAGGTGGATGGGATCAACACCTCGATCGGGCGGCTCACCGAGCTGCTCGAGCGCACCTCGACCTTTGACGAGCGCACCCGCCTCGCGCAAACCGACTCATTCCAAAAGGACTTTGCCGCCCTCCTCCGCATGTCGCAAAGCCTGACCGACTCAATCCGCCTCTACAACGAGGGGCTTGTCGCTCAGCTCAACGAAACTCCCACCGAATAATATTTAAATATAAAAAATAAGGGATAAAGAGAGGGTTCCCCATAGGCAGTCGGGGACTGCGTCCCTCTTTGCTGCGCAGAGCTCAAGGCCCCCTGCCGGGGGCCTCCGGTCGG
>CAYGOG010000061.1:0-6300 GCA_964351415.1 uncultured bacterium
AAAGAGGAGCCGCGCGGCGAGGGGAGAGTAGTAGGCGGCATAGGCAAACCACGCGAGTGTGAGCGGCCAGGTGTGGTAGAGAGGCCCCGCCACACCGGCGAGAAATGAGAGCGCGCACAAAAAGACGGGGTGCTCCGCCCAGACGCGGGTCACGGTTTGTCGAGGGAGCGGTAGAGGAGCCGTGCGCCGCGCTGCCCTTTAAAGTAGGAAAAGAACCACTGCGTGAGGACCGTAATCCGGTTGCGGAATCCGATCAGGTAGAGGATGTGGACAAAACACCACGCCAACCACGCGATGAAGCCGCTGAATTGGAATTTGCCAAACGTGCCCACGGCGCGCCGCTTGCCGATGGTGGCCATGGAGCCTTTGTCGAAGTATTCAAACGGCGGTCGGTTGGGGGTGGCGCGGTACCGCTTGAGGAGGCTCGCGACGTAGCGCCCTTGTTGCACTGCGACGGGGGCGAGGCCGGGGAGGTTGTTTGCATTGGCAGCATCGCCGATGACGAAGATGTCGGGGCTGTTTGGGATGGTGAGGTCGGGGCCGACGATGACGCGCCCTTGTTTGTCGAGCGGCACGTCGAGCGACTTGAGGATCGGAGACGCTTGGTTGCCGGCGGCCCAGATGATGTTGCGCGCAGGGATTAGGGTGTCGCCGATGTGCACGCCTTCGGCTGTGACGTTGGTGACCCGCTTGTCGGTGAGCACCTCGACGCCGAACCGCTCCAGGTATTTTTGCGCTTTGACGGAGAGAGATTCGGGATAGACGGGGAGGATATGCGGAGATCCCTCGATGAGAAAGATGCGCGTTTTGCTCGTGTCGATGCGGCGGAAGTCGCGCAGCATCACGTCGTAGGCGATCTCGGCAATGGCGCCCGCAAGCTCGACGCCGGTGGGGCCGCCGCCGATGATCACGAAGTTGAGGTAGCTCTGCGCCTCGGCGATGCTGTCGCTCCGCTCGGCGTACTCAAATGAGAGCAGGATCCGGTCGCGCAGCTTGAGCGCGTCGTGAAGGGTTTTGAGGCCGGGGGCAAAAGGCTCCCACTCGTTGTGGCCAAAGTAAGAGTGGCGCGCGCCGAGTGCGACGATGAGATGGTCAAAGGGGAGTCGCTGACCTGTTGTGAAGAGGACGGAGCGGTTGGCTTTGTCGATCGAGGCGACCTCTTCCATCAACACGGTGATGTTTTTGTAGGGGCTTAAGATCTCGCGGATCGGAACGGCGATGTCGGCAGGGGAGAGGGCTGCGCTTGCGACTTGGTAGAGAAGAGGTTGAAAGAGGTGGTGGTTGGTGCGGTCGATGACGGTGACATCGTACTGGGTATCGCCCAATTGCTTGGCGGCATTGAGCCCGCCAAATCCGCCGCCGAGGATGAGTACTTTCGGTGGTGCCATGATTTAACCATAGCAGAGTGTTTGAAAATGTAAGAGATTTCTTTCCTAGAACGGGGCAATTTGGAAGAATCGGCGGCGGGATGAACGAACTGGTCCGCGCCTATTACCGGGGCGGCAATGAGGAATTTCGCGAGGTAGTCTTTCTGCATGAGGGAGATGCGGCCGCTCCCGATTTGCCTTTGGGGTGGCGTCAGCTCGCTCGGATAGAGGGGCGGGTGGGGTTGGTGCGCGACTTTTGGCTGGCTAAATTGCCCTTTCACCCGAAGGCGACCCCCCGCATTGAGGCCTTTTTTGCGCAGCTCGACGATGTGGTGCCCGTGGTCTGCCGCGGGGTGGACGAGATCTGGTCGGAGCTGGTCTACAGCATGGCCGATGGGAGCACGTTCTTTCGGGGATTGGCGCCGAAGCGGGACTCCTTTCCGATGGAGGAGTGGTATCCGCGCGATTTTGTGTCGTTCTTGTCGATTCACAACGGCTTTGGCCGGCTGTCTGAAGTGGGGCTCATACGGGGCGAGGAGTTGCTCGATCGAAGGGCGGAGTTGATCGAGGAATTTGTGCAGAGCGAATCGCCCGTGAAATGGAAGGGGAAAATCCTCGATCCGAGCGCGCTCTATCCGTTTTACGAATCGCTCGGCGTGCTCCAGTGCTTCTATGGGCCGGTGGGAAATCTCGACATTTGCCGCTTGGATGGTAAGATGAGCGAGCTCGAACATGCGGTATTCCCCACATTCATCGAGTGGTTGGCCGCGTTTCTTGAGGGAGAGGAATGATCACCGTTCTGCAGTTTTTTGAGGCGCATGGGAAAAGTTTGGGGCTCAATTTGATTGCGGGACGCGAGGGGACGCGGCGCCGGATTATCAAGCCCGAGGTGAGTCGCCCCGGATTGAGCTTGACCGGTTATCTGAAGGGATTCCCCAGAGAGCGTTTGCTGGTGTTTGGCAAGCACGAGATTGAGTACTTTCGCAACTTGGATGCGAGCGTGCGGTTGGAGCGGCTGAAGGCGATCTTCGCGATGGCGCCGCCCGGCGTCATACTGGGGCGCAGTGTCAAACCTCCCCGAGACATGGTGCAGCTGTGCGAGGCGGGGAAGATCCCGCTCTTTCGCTCGCCGGTGCCGTCGGCTGAGTTGATTTCGCGCATCACGTTGTTGCTGATGGAGGAGTTTAGCCCCACGGTGACGCTGCATGGAACGCTCGTCGAGGTGTTTGGCGTCGGCGTGCTGATTCAGGGCGAGTCGTCGGTGGGCAAGAGCGAAGCGGCGTTGGGGCTCATTGAGCGGGGACACCGATTGATTTCAGACGATGTGGTGCGCGTGAAGAAAAAAGAGGACTCGGTGCTGGTGGGGTCGGGGCCCGAATTGACGCGCCACTTGATGGAGATTCGGGGAATTGGGATCATCAACGTCGCGCATTTGTATGGCGCTGTGTGCGTGCGCCCCGACAAGGGATTAGAATTGATCGTGAAACTCGAAGAGTGGGACGACGGCCATTTCTACGATCGGGTAGGACTCGATGAAAAGTTTCTCGACATTTTAGGCGTGAGCGTGCCGTTTCACCTGTTGCCGGTAAAGCCAGGACGCGATGTGGTGCTGCTGTTGGAGACGATCGCATTGAATCACCGATTAAAAGATATGGGGTATCATTCGGCGCGCGAATTTAACGCAAAATTGTTGGAAGCGATTTCCAAGCGTCAGAAACGGAAGGTGTTGGCGTGAAGATTCAGAAGAAAGCGAAGGTGAAGAACGCGTTGGGGTTGCATACGCGTCCCTCTGCGATGATCGTAAAGCTCTTGCAAGCATCGCGCTCGACCGTTACCTTTACTTATCGAGATGAAACGGTAAATGCACGGAGCATCATGAGTATTCTGATGTTAGCAGCGCGTAAAAATGCTCAAATCGTCGTGACGGTCGAAGGGCCAGATGCAGTGGCCACTATGGATCGACTCTTGAAGGGGTTTGAGGAGGGGTTCGGCGAGGCGTGAAAAGGGGGGGAGAGGAGGTTGTCCTAGAGGGGTTGGGCGTAAGCGGCGGCATCGGCATTGGGGCGCCGCTGTTTCTCGCCGTTGCAGAAGAGGCGTGTCAGGAGGCGCCGCTATCGGAAGGGGCCATTGAAGAAGAGGTGCTCCGCTACCGGATTGCGCTCGATCGGAGCCGCGCCGATGTAGAGCAGCTGCAGCGCGTGTCTCTTCTCGAGGGGCCGGGCGAGATGGCGGCGATCTTGGGCGCCCATCTCGAGATGTTGAAAGACCCTTATCTCACAACGGGCGTCGAAGAGCGGATCCGCGCTCACTGCCGCAGCACCGAAGCGGTGTTCCGCGGCATTGTGGACGATTACAAGCGCCGCTTTCGCAGTTTGCGGGACGGCCATTTTGAAGAGCGGATTCGGGACATTGTCGATGTGTCGCGCCGCGTGATGGGCCATTTGCGCGCAGTGGATCGGCCCAGCCTCTCCGCGCTGCAAGAAAATACGGTGGTCTTTGCGCACGACCTGGTGCCCACCGACACCGTGGAGGCCGATGCGGCGCAAATCCGGGGCTTTATCACGGCGGCGGGGGGCCATACGTCCCATGCGGCCATCATCGCGCGCGCCAAGGGGATTCCCTATGTTGCACATGTGGATGTGAAGGGGTTGCGCGACACCCGCGTAAATCGGGTTATTGTCGACGGCACGCGGGGTCACGTGATTGTGAATCCCACCCCTGAAACGCTGCAAAAATATGAGGCACAAGAGCTCGGCGATCGGGAAGAGTACCGCAAGCTGCAGGAACATGCCCGTCGAACAAGCCATGGCGAGTCAGAGGCGCACATCTGGGCCAATCTCGAAAATCCGCGCGAGGTGGCGGACCTGATCGCGCTGGGGGCTGAAGGGGTGGGTCTCTTCCGGAGCGAGTACCAGGTGCTGGCCAAGGGGCGCTTCCCCACTGAAGAGGAGCAAGCGGAGGTCTACATCCACCTGGTGCAACAGCTGCAGGGGCGCCCGCTGACTCTACGCCTTTTCGACGTGGGGGGCGATAAACAGGTCGCGTTGATGTCGGCGGAGCGGAACCCGGCTCTCGGCTGTCGCGCCATTCGATTTTTGCTCCGCTTTCCCGAGATTCTCGATACGCAGATCCGCGCCATCAAGCGGGCGGCGCAGTTTGGGCCTATTCAGATTTTGGTGCCGATGGTGACCGATCTCGAAGAACTCCGCTGTGTGCGCGAGCGGGTTGGCCCCACCCTCCCGGTGGGCTGCATGATCGAAGTGCCGGCAAGCGCCATCTTGGCCGATGTGTGGGCGCGCGAGGCCGATTTTCTCTCCATTGGGACGAATGACCTCGTGCAGTACACGATGGCGGCCGATCGGAACAATCCGCATACGGCGCGGCTCTATCAGCCCCACCACCCAAGTCTGTTGCGCTTGATTCGGGGCGTGGTGGAGGCGTGTGCGGAGGCTGGCAAGCCACTGTTCCTGTGCGGAGAGAGCGCGGCGGATCCGAAGTTGGTGCCGCTGTTTTGGGGATTGGGCGTGCGCCGGTTTTCCGTAGCGGTGCGGCACATCCCGGCGCTGAAAGCCTGCTTGCGCAATCTAGTTCAACAGGATAGGCAGGATACGGCTCGCTAACGCTCGCCGGCAGGATGGGCAGGATAAAAAAATGATCCTACATATCCTGTCCCCCGAGCGTTAGCGAGGGGTGATCCTGCCCATCCTGTGTGTTTTTTTAAGTTATAATCCAGGCATGAACTGCGCTTGCGCCTCGAGGAGCTTCTGCGCGGCGTCGCGGTGCGCCGCCAGGATCAGGTCTTGCAGCCCCTCCACATCGTCAGGCGTGACGCAGGTGGGCGAAATCTCAATCTTCTTCAGCTCTTTCTCGCCCGAGAGGGTGATTTTGACGAGGCCATTGCCCGCTGTGCCGAGCACTTCGAGTTTGGCCAGCTGCGCTTGAATCTGCGCAAACTGCTCTTTCATCCCGGCCCCCAGGGCCTGTTTTCGAAACTTGGAAAATCCGTTCATGACTGTTTCAGGGTCCCTTCGAGTTCGATGGCGGCAAAGCGCATGAGGGTATCATGTTTCGCCTTATTGAGAACAGGCTCCGGAGCCGGCGGCGGCGCGACGGGGTTAAAGGGGACGTCTTTGAGTGCGATCGGCTGGGGGGCTTCCGGAGCTTTGAGGGTCGATTCGAGCTCGAGGAGGCGGCGGGTGAGCACTTCGAGGGGAAGGCGGTGGCGGCTCCGGAGGAGGCGGAGGAGGAGCGACTCGAGGCTCACGCGGGGAAAGAGGCTGCGGCGCAGGTCGGTCTCGGAGGTGAGGAGCGTCTCGAGGAGGTAGAGGAGCTGCGGCGCGGTGTAGGTGGCGGCGGCAGTGGCGTAGCGAGCCGCGAGGTCGGGCGGGAGGCGCGTGTTGGGGTCGAGTTTCATCGCGGTGAGGAGGCGGATGTGGGAGACGAGCTCCTCGTAAAAGTGAAAGAGGTCGCGCCCCGAATTGTAAAGCTGCTCGACCAGGGTAAAGGCAAAGGGGAGGTTTGAGGCGGCGATCGCCTGGTCGAGGGCGAAAAAGGCGTCGAGAGGCGCGAGGCCGAGCGCTTGGCGGACGAGAGAGGCGGTGATCGGGCCGTCGGCGAAGCAGAGGAGCTGGTCGAGGAGCGATTCAGCGTCGCGGAGAGAGCCGTCGGCGTGGGCGGCGATCAGGTGGGCTGCTGACGGCTCGAGGGGGCGTGTGAGCTCCAGGCTGATGGCGAGGAGCTTGCGCTCGATTTGCTCGGGGGGGACGCGGGAGAGCTCAAAGCGCTGGCAGCGGCTCAGGATAGTCGGGAGCACCTTGTGAGGCTCTGTCGTGGCAAAGAAAAATTTGGCGTGGGCGGGGGGCTCTTCAAGGGTTTTCAGGAGCGCGTTGAACGCCTCCTTGGTGAGCATGTGCACTTCATCGAGGAGCGTGAT
>CAYGOG010000062.1:0-6295 GCA_964351415.1 uncultured bacterium
TTTTAATATTAATGAGATGCGATAAATTCATTATCGTTTATTGTTTTCGCGCAACTAACTATAATTAACGAAAACAAGGAACGAACTATGATTACATTATCATCTGTGTCTGGTGTTGCGAGACAAGCGGGTTCTATCGCTGCTGCCGCTGTGGGAAGTGCTGTGACCCGTGTTGCCGCTCTTTTCTCTCGCAGAGCTCCGGTTACTGCATCAGAAGAGGGCTCTAGTAGCTTGAGGGACGCTGCCCTCCCCGTAAAGGCAGAAACCCCTTTAGCCCCAAGACCTGTTGTAGTCGATTTGGTTCCATCAGCTCCACCTCTTGATCCTAGTGAACTGAGGCACTATCCGGCTGTCCCTTGTCCTCCTCCAGTTTCCTATCCCGCCCTTCCCCCTCAGGCCCCTAAGGATTCGGAGGCGAGAGTCTCCTATAATTACCGTGCTGGGACTGACCAGCTCCCGTTGAATGCACAAACAGGGCTGTGGCAGAGGCGCGTTGTGTTGGCTGAAGCTCATTACAGAGATAATCCTACAAGAGAGACGGCGGAAAAAGCATATGAGAGACTCTTCGGGACTCTGCCGTCGGCCCGCTTTCCAGGCGATGTGATCATGCACAATCTGCGGACGCGCGCCCAAGCCATTATAGCCACGTTGAGCGAAGGGTCTTAATCAGCGCAGTAAGTCGCTGTTCTGCGCTCGCAACTGTTCCGCCCTTCTCGACGACTTCGAGATAGAGCTTAATCTTGGGCTCTGTTCCTGAGGGGCGGACAACTACCTTTGTCCCATCTTCTAAAAAGTAGCGCAGCACGTCGGATGGCGGCAATCCATTCACCCCTCCTTGCAGGTAATCTTCGCACTGCACTGTGCCCTGTGGCGGATGGGCTCGCAAGTGGGTCATCAAAGCCTGCATCTGCGCCATCCCGTCTGCGCTGTCGCCAAACGCCAGGTTCACCAGCGCTTCTCGGTGCACGCCGAATGTCTCATATAACGCGTACAACCGATCGACCAGCGTTTGCCCTTTCAGGGCGAGCGCCGCTTCTGCAAGGAGCGCCCCCGCTCCCATCGCATCTTTATCTCGCACATAGGGGCCGATCAGATAGCCGTACGACTCCTCCGCCCCCAATAAAAACGGCACCCGGTCGATCTTTTCGGCGATATATTTAAACCCGGTCAACACATCCAAACAGGTGCAGCCCCCTTGTTCGGCTACTTTTCGAAAGAGCTCGGTTGTCACGATCGTCTTGATCGCGGTTCCTTTTTTGCCCCTGCGGAGCAGATGGTCTAATAGCAATACGCCGATTTGGTGCCCCGATAGCCGCACCGCTTTGCCCTGATGGCGCACAACGGCGCCCACCCGATCGGCATCGGGATCCGTCGCAAGCAACAGATCGCCCTCCTCCCGCAAGAGCTGCGCCGTCCCCATTGCAAGCGCCGCCTCTTCCTCCGGATTGGGCGACCGACACGTGGGAAACGCCCCATCCTGCACCGCCTGTTCCGCCACTAATGACACCGGACCGATCCCCCAATCCTGCAGCACAGCTGGCATCAGCCGAATGCCCGTTCCGTGCAAACTCGAGTAGATCACCTTCAAAGAGCCCGCAATCCCTAAGCGAAACGGTCGTAACGCCTGAATAAAGTGAGCATCGAGTTCGCGCCCGACGCGCGCAATCAAGGGGTCATCGCCGTTTGCCAGCGGAATGGGGTCGGCGAGTTTCACCTTGCGCACCTCGCGCAAAATCCCCTCGTCGTGCGGCGCCACCACCTGCGCCCCATCGGCGCCATACACTTTGTAGCCGTTGTACTCGGGTGGATTGTGCGAGGCGGTGATCATCACCGCCGTTTGGCAGCCGAAATGGCGGCATCCAAAGGATACGAGGGGCGTCGGGCACGGTTCGCTCGCTAAAAACACCTGGAGTCCAGCGCCCGCCAGCACCCGCGCCGTCTCCAACGCGAACAACTCCGAGTGGTGCCGCGTGTCGTACCCCACAAAGGCCCGCTTGCCGCCCTGCTGCAGCACATAGAGCGCCAATCCCCTACTTGCCGCGCGCACTGTGTAGATGTTCATGCGGTTGGTGCCGACGCCCATCAGACCGCGCATGCCGCCCGTGCCAAATGACAACTCGCGGTAAAACGCATCGTGAAACGCCTGCGGATCCTCGCGCATGAGCCGCGCGACTTCTGTGCGCGTCTCCACATCAAACGGCTCGCTCAACCACTCATGCATGCAAGCATTTATATCAGAAGGTGAAGTTCTGTTCGATCAGGGTATCGAGATAGGTGAGGCACTCGGCCTCGATCTGCTCAAACGGAACAGTCGGCGCATCGGGATGGTTAATCCCTTCACAGCTTTTGCCCGCTTCAAGCCAATCCTCTTCCGAGCGCAGATTGTGGATCCACCACGGAAATGTGCGGCACTGCACCGGCCGCGCTTCATACACCTGGCACGCCTTGTCCTTCAGAAATACGCAGTCATGGGTGCCAGGCGCATCGATCAGAGCCAAACTGCCCCCCACGTCCCGCGTAAATCTTTCTTTGAATTCGTCCAAGGGCAAACCCTTGTGCTCAGCAAGTGCAAGCACCTCGCGCTCAGATAGATAGACATATCCTGGGGTGCCTGTACAACAGCCGCCGCATCCGGTACACTTAAACTTTAGTCCCTCTTGAAACCACAGCGCAGTCATAAAGGCGAAGAATACACCTTATTATCATTGAACTAAAGTTAATTTATTGTTAATATGTAAGGCTATGACAACACCTTCGCCCGTGAGTTCCACTGATTCTTATTATGACGCTGATACAAAATGGCGAATAGACTTCTTGACGAGCTCTGATAGCGTTCAGCGGGCTGTTCTGCGAGCCGGGAAAATGGCCGCGCCTGTTCCCTTGTCTCGCCCCTGTGCCGCTCCTCCGCGCCGATTACCGCCTCTTACAGAAGATCGGGCTGTTGCGGCAGCGCTACGCGTTTTTGAGGCATCGCCCACGCCATCGTCTCGGATAACTCTGGCTCCCATCGTCCGTCGCTAAATCGGTGGGGCGTCACGGTGCAGCTCTCTTCAGTGAGATCTAAAATATTAAACGTCGCTTGGGGGCGGTAGGTCGCCGATCCCGCATCGAGGGTGATCGGCAGTCCGCTCGCCTGTAAGTTGGCCATAATATGCCGATGCGTATGTCCGTGCAGGTAGAGGCGCACGCGGTGGCGCGCCAGGAGCTGCTCGAGCGCCTCGCCCCGCAGGAGGCGGTGATCCCGATTCGGCGTCAAAAAGTAGGGAAAGTGGTTTGCGACGAGAGTGGGCCCTTGCAGCGATACGAGGAGAGCTTCGAGGCGCGCTTCGAGCTCGGGCGAAAAGTGGCCGCCCGAAAAGTGGAGCGGCGTTGCGGGAGCCGTGTCGAGGAGAATCAGGTTCCAGCCGTTGGGGAGGGTGTGGTGCTCGAGTCCATGTTCGCGCAGCGAATGGGTTGTTGAGGGGTTGGCACACCACTTGTAAAACGTCTTGCGGCGGAAGTGGCCTCGCGTGTACTGGTCGTGGTTTCCCGGCAAGAGGAGGAGCGGCTGCTCGAAGCGGCCGAGCGCCTCTTGCGCCGCGCAAAGCTCCGCGGGAAGACCCGTTGTCGTCAGATCGCCCGTCACTAAAATCAGATCCACCTTTAGCTCCGCAAAGAGCGCGGGAAGGGGATCGAGCAGCTCGTGCGCAAAGTCGCGCCGCCGCTTCACGAGCCAATTGAGAGTGCCCAGGATCCGCTTGGAAAAGAGATTCCACGTAGAGGCGCGAAAGTGCAGATCGGAGAGATGGGCGAGGCGCATCCCACCAGTTTAGATTCTAGGGGTCTTTTTCCGCGTGGGTTTTTGGACTTTCGGATGCTGGTGCGAGTCTTTATCCCAAATGGGGACCCGAAACTTCATCCTGTGGTTGCGCTCTTCGACGGAGAGAGGCTCAGGGACATGCGCTTCCTTGGCTGTGCGCATCGCCTGCTTGTAGAGCCGCTTTTCGGTGCTCTTGGGGCGGATGGCAGCGGGAGTCACGTAGAGCTCTTCTTGCTTGGCCTCCAGCTTTTCAGATCGGATGACCTTGCGGTTGAGTTTCTTCATATGATGCGGCAGATCTCTCATAATTACCTCTCAAATATAATTTACTATATAAAAGAAATGTTATCAAGAACTCTTTTAACCGTTATAAAGTGCTTCCAGTATTGTTCTTTAAGGCGAAGGCCTTTGATGTTGGGGATCCACTTCGGGGGGTGGATCAGGGTACCGGGGAGCCATCCGGGCTGCCAGAGGCGCATATTCCGCTCCTGGGGCGACAAGATGGCGTGGGGGATCTTGAGGAGCGAGGCGATGTGCGAGAGGCCCGAGCTATTGCCGATGAAGCCCCCTGATTCGTAGAGGGTTGTGGCCAATTCTTCCAGGGTGTTGTGCAGGGGGAGCGCAAAGCCCCTCTGCTCCACCTCGAGCCACTGACTCCGCTCGCGCGGGGAGACGAGAAAGCAGGGCATATAGCCCCGTTCTCTTAAGCGCTCAGCGAGCGAGAAAAAGCGGCGGCGGAGCCAATCTTTGTTGGGATCAGCGCTTGTCGGGTGAATGGCGATGCGCTGGAGGTGGCGCCGATGGAGAACGCCTTGCGGCGGTCGGAACCCGTTGTCGGAGTTGACATA
Organism: uncultured bacterium; assembly: GCA_964351415.1. Taxonomy (GTDB): domain Bacteria; phylum Chlamydiota; class Chlamydiia; order Chlamydiales; family SM23-39; genus CAYGOG01. The sequence goes on from CAYGOG010000062.1 coordinate 4,648, forward strand.
CGGCAATCGGAAGAGCCGCTTGGTCCCCTCGATTGTATTGGCGACCATCGGCACATCTTCGTTAAATGGAAAGTCAAAGGGCGCGACCAGCGGGCCGTGCTTAGAGGTGCGGTAATTGGTGTAAAAGACATACGTATCGAGACCGCGCGCCCTGCGTCCCGACACCAGCATGCGGCAGCGAGCGGTGTTGTCGTGCTGCACCAGCACCGCCTCGTACTCGGGCAATAAATCGCCGAGCGGCGGCTGGGGCGCCGTTTTCATCCCATTCAACCACCGTCCAAATCCGCCGATGTGCGCATTGCACGTCGTCGCCTCCCACCCCGCCAGCCCTAAATGGTGGGTTGCAATCGATAAAATAAGCGCATCTCCCATTCCAAGCGCGCAGACAACGGCAATTTTTTTCATCGTTTTGGGAATAGAAGATACAGCTTTCCGCTGTATGCGTCGAGAGAAACGGGGAGCTCTCCTATCCGATACGATGAGGGGACCTCAAGACCGTCGAGGAGATCGATCGCGTGGGCTGTCAAAAGGGCCGGATGAGCCACGAGTTCTTGTACCGGTTCTTTTGAGAAATTGTATGCCGACAACAGCAGACGGCCGCTCTTGAGTTTTTGCAGTGTCAGAAACAGCTGCGGCGAAGGAGGCAGCTCGACCAGTTCTGCCAAATCGAGACGGTGTTCGCTGCGCACCTGCAAAATGCGGCGGAGCCATTCTGCCTTATTGAGATTTTGCGGCAACAGCGAGTGGGGAATCTCCACTGCGCCCCCTTGCGCCGCGTAAAACAGCGCAAAGAGCCGCTCCACTTGGGGGAGCGCTTCAGACGCAAGGGCGCTCGGCAACAGCGGCCGCGACGAGCGGGCCAAAATATCGTAGGTGATCTCTTCGTCGGGCGATGCAGGCGTGGGGCGCACACCTCCCGTCGCGATCGGCACGCGGTGCAAAAAGCGGAGCGGCTGTAGCCCGCGCTGCAAAAGCATCCGATAGGCCGTGCGGAGGCCCTCCACATTGAGCGAGACGAGCGGATCGGGAGTCAGCGTATCGAGGATCAGATCGGTGGGCGCAGCGGAAGCCGCCTCGAGATTCAGCGGCATGTCGAGGAGCGAAAACGCGCCCGTTTGCCGCAGCAGTTGCGCAAAGGGGAGCGCGCCGCCGAGGGTCGTAAGCCGCAAACCGGCGCAGCCGATGCGGAAAACTTTGTCGAGCAGCTGTCCCGAGCCGAGCCGCTCGGGGGCAAACGTGGGGCTGAGCCAATCGAGGGCGGGGGTGCCGCTCGCGTCGAGCGCTTCGTAGATCCAGCGGCGGGTGATGCCGTCGATCCCCGTAATCGCGCGGGTCGCCTGCCAGGTCGTTTGAATCGCGCTGGGGAATCTACGGGTGGGATCGGTGAGATAGCCCTTCTTTTGCAGATCGAGCAGAAGCGAAAAGGGGATATTGGCGCTCTCCAGATCGGTCGGGACAGGGGGGAGGAGACTCCAATCGGGCGTGCCGATTTCGATGAGGCGAAAGAGCGTCGGGTAATCGCCGCTATTGCGGAGCGCGAGATGCAGATCGCGGGAGTTGACCGCGGGCGCAAGGGTGCCGATGACGGCGAGGCCGCAGCGCATGAGCTGCGGCATAAGGGCGAGGAGCGGGGGCTCTTGCTCGGGGG
>CAYGOG010000063.1:0-6261 GCA_964351415.1 uncultured bacterium
CCCAACCTCCCCCACCCCTCCCACGCCTCAAACCGCGCCTACCACAACGGCCAACGGCAATGCCGCCATGGAGTATTGCGGCATGTTAGCGCTGTTATATATGGTTGCCGCAAACAGCAGTTTTCCCAATGGAGCCCAAGTATGGACGAGCACCATCGCTCAGCTGCAAGCTCTGGCCGCAAGCCTGCAAACATCCGATCCAACGCTGGCATCCCAAATCACTGCCGCCCTCACTGCAAGTCCAGGCAGCGGTGATCCTTCATTAGAAAACAGCACATCCCCTTCGACAGCCTATCTTTCCAGCCTTGGAACCGCTATTGAGCCCCTACTTGCTTCCCCGACAACGTCAACTAGTATATTCGCTGACGGTTTTACGGGCGTGGGCAGCTCTCCGGAAGCGAACTTTTATGTAGGAGTCTTGAGCTGCTTTTGTGAATCTCAGCCGCTTGACGTTCGCATTTCGGGCACTTTTATCACAGTTCTCCTTCAATCGGGCGGCTCTGTCAACAACATGGTCCAAAACGTGATCAATGGCCTAGGCGCATATATCGCCTCGGGAGCCGCTCCTGCGGGGCTCACATTCGATGGCCTCGCATTGGCGGTTAAAAATGGGAGCACAGCCACGTCAGGGATTCTCGCCTACTTTAACTCCCAAATGCAAGCGGCTCAAGACAACACCTCTTGGGGCAATGCAGATGCGGAATTGAGCATTGTAGGCGAAAACTTTTACGTCGTTGCAGAAGTCGATAACCTTCCTATCTGCAACCCTTCAGAAGACCTTCTTGCCCATCCTCAGACAAAAAAGCCCAGACATTTTTTACAGGAGTCTTACCTATGATTCACAATCATTCCCCTGTTTCTGCTGCAGCAGTGAGTGCCCCTACAGCCACAGCACCCTCCACAAAAACGAAAAACCCAGACATCGATGCTGCAGGGCTTTTATGCCTGCTTGCCATTCTCGCGCAAGAGTCCGCGCAATCGGGGGCCCCCTCTAATCAAGCGCTCTGGACTTGGGCGGTAGCAAAGCTCAATGCGCTGAATGCGAGCGGCTCTCTAACAGGCCCTGTCGCCACCGCTTTGGCGGCCGTGCTCCCACTGGGCTCTACTCCGGGAAGTAATAACTTTTCATCCTTGTTTAATCCTTCGACCGGAACAAGCCCTTTCCTCGCCATCATGAATTGGCTCCCCTCTGCCTCGTTCGACCCCTCTACCGCTACCCATGCGGACTTAGCGGCCTTTTGCTTTATCGCCATGTTTGCAGGAACCAGCGCAACATTTGATGGACAAACGATCAGCCCAGACCTCTTAAACGATATTTTCGGTGGTTTCGGCAACGGCGGCTCATTTGCGGGAAATATCATCCCCTATCTCAATGCGTACTTTGAGAAAACACACGCTTTACAGGGGACCTTCTCAAACTTCCTCCAAAGCGTTGCCGACATCACAGGAGAAGGAGTTTACGCCGCTTATTACCCATCTACATCAGGCACTGCCAGCGCCTACGAAAACTACTACACCCTCTTGCAGGACGACACAGCGAAGATGCCCTCCATGCCCACAGGGCATGCCGCCCTCGCAGCCTTTACGAACTGGCTCACAGGCGATATTCTCAATTACGAAAATACGATCTCGTTTATCCCCCCTGCTCCCTTTACACCACCGGCCAAGACCGGCGATGTCAGCAGTCCGCCGCCTGTCGCAGCCGATGATGACGGCAGCCCGACGCCTGGAGGGAGCCGCCGCTCCAAAAAAGGCGATCCCGACGGGCTCGTCACCCCCAGCCCCACAGCACCGCTGCCTACACCCACAGGAGCTTCTTATGACCCGGCAGCCGATGTGCGCAAACACCTAGAAGAGCTCGCGCTTCTCGCGTAAAACCTTAAGCGTACCCTTCTGTCATTAACCCCACCCCTGCTTTTACAGCAAGCCCTACCAGACCCACTCCAAAGAAAAACTCAGGGCTAAAACGGGTCGCATATCCGGCAACATAGGCTACTTTTTCTGTTGGGGAAAGCGTTTCCAAGTATTGGAAGCGAGTATAACCGACTTTGTTGGGGTCCCGATAGAATCCATATTGAAACACCCCAACCATGTCCTGCCACCAGTCCATTCGGCTTGGCCGAAAGAATCTGGGGACTGTCTGCAAAAGAGGGTGTTCTTGATGAGGGAGTTCTTCATGTTCATACAGACCGTATGTCACAGGGTCGACAGGTGGAGTTGCCATAGCCCAGCCTGATTGTGTTATCGCCAAGCCTGGGTCTGATTCTGTTATCCTACTCATGGTATTATCCTCCTCATAGTTCAGAGCAATTATACCAATATATTTATTATATATAAACAAAAAGTTTAAAATTGTAAGTGCCCAATGGGGGCCGCTTGAAGGAACGATGTATTTCTATGAGTGTGAAGGACTTGCGAAAATATCTACAGTTGGGAAAGAAGCGGCGAAAGGCGCTCGACCCACGCTGGGGAAAGTCCTTCGCTCCACTTAGGTAGGGCCGCAATCTCGGGGGACATTTCTTCCCGCAGTTTCCCCTCTTCAAAGAACGCCTTTGCATAGAGCGCCCGATCCAGCAGCGATTGCGCCGGGACGCCTAGCTGATGCACCAGCTGTTCCACAGATTCGCGCAAACTGAGATAGCGGGGGTCAAAGAAGGGCTTGCCCATCAGCAATTCATACACCGTAAGGGCTACGCCAAAATGATCAATTTCCGATCCATACGATGCGTGTAAAAGAATCGCTGGAGGCAGATACCCAGGGGTTCCTCCGTCAAATGACATCCGATCCTCGATCCCCATTACCGCACTGCCCCAGTCAATCAGGAAAAGCTTTCCGCTATCAGAAAAGATCATGTTATCGGGTTTGACATCCGCGTGAATGACTCCCCGGCTATGTACCTCCGCTAAAGTTGCCTGAAGCTGAGTCAAAACACTCAAAGCCTGCTCTTCAGAGAGCTGTTTGCCTTCGAGCGACGCGCCTGGCGCGCTCTCCATCACAAGCAATCGCCGGTAGCTCTTATGCAGACCCGGCACACCGCTGACTCCATTCAGCCGTTTCAGAGCCCCGTTTTCCTTGTTTCTCTCTGGCGTAAATCCAGGGGGAAATCGCTTGGTTACACAAGGTGTCCTGAGCCCTGGAGTCACCGCCAGAGAAACCCTGTCGCTCAAAGGGCGCACTTCGATAGGAAGAGGGGAAGCAGGCTTTTCCTCCTCTTCTAGAGAGGTCGGAGAGCGCCGCCCCAAGCTTAAACGGAGCCCAGCGGCCATAGTGTCTCGATTTGGTTCAAAAGTTCCTCGGGCGTCGGTCTCATCCCTGGCTCAATCTGCAACATCGCAGTCACAAGATCTGCCAATGCCCGATCCACATCAGGCAAACTGACAGACAATCCCTGAATATACGCATACACTTCCTCTGGGGCTTGTTCCACCGCTACATTTGAGTTTACAAATGACTCTCCCTTAAGGGCCTCAAAGAGGATCGCGCCCGCAGCCCAAACTTCGCTTTGCGCCGTGGCGGGCTGTTCTTTCCAAATTTCAGGAGCCCGATAGGAAGGCGTTGCAGACTCTTTCTCTTCCAATATACGCCCTACAGGGCCTGCCCGCTCAAGATCAAAGAGCGTAAACTCGTCGCCGTTCATCCCAATGTTTGTGGGGGCCAAATCACCCAGCAAAAGCCCCCGTTGCACAGTTTCCCCGACTTGCCATTCAACCGACTGTGCACGCACAAGAACCCGGGCAAGGGTGTGAGCCAGTCGCACCGTGTTCTCGCGATCGAGCGTGTGTCCAGACAACGTTTCATTGCCCGCCCAGGAGAGAATAAGCGAGGTTTCTGTCTTGGCGTCGATCACAGCCGCACAACGGACCATCTCAGGACCTGCCAGCGCAGCAAGACAGCGGGCTTCATGAAACGCCTGATCCCGACTCAAGCATGTTTTCTTTGCAAAGATGTTCCCGTCTTTTTCCAACTTGTACACAGTTGAATGTCCACCGGTTATTTCCGTATCATCAAATATCATTTTGTAACCGTTCCCTGAAATCCCAGCCAATCGAACCAGTTCTCCGGAAAAGAGGGGAACACTCCCCTGAAAATCTAGAGGCACCGCAGGCATTACATAGGTAGGCGAGGAGGCTAGGGTGGCGCTCCCACCCGAGCTTCCACGGGAGCGAGACCGCCAGAGAGGAGAGGTGAGTCTGCTGTCTCCAGGAGAAAACTCTCCGCCACTTCCCTCAGACCCTACTGTCAAGGATCTGCCTTGTAAACTAGGGGGTATAAAGGGGCTACCCGGATAGGGGGCAAACGCAATGCTGACCCCGTCTCTGGGAGGAGTTACGGGAGCTTGTGCTGAAGTAGGGGGAGGAGTCGTCGAACGGGCTGCTGCTGCCATGAAATACACCTTTGGTCCGGAGGGTTGGATTCCGGAAACGGGCTCTCATTATACTACGACACCCCTTTCTGATCCTAGAAAATTATAACTGTATAGGCGTTGCGCAAGAAAAACGAGCCTCCCCCCAAGATTGCGTAACCCACTCATTCTAAGCTTTTTAAGAAATCTCTAAGCGCCTCAGCTGCAAGCGTTTAAAGGCATCATTAAGTTAAATTTTTATTGCATAATAATAAAGAATATGATAATATTAAGTCTGAGGAAATATACGATGACATCAACCACTCGGGTTTTATCCAAGTTGCGGACTCTGCTCCAGGATCCTACCCACATCACACAAGAGGCGTTATACCGCTATTGGCTGAAAAGTAGCCTTGTGGGCGGCGCCAAAACCAAGCGGCTGTTGCCGCCTTTCAAGCGCAACTGGATGCCGAAATTCGCCGCGCGACAAACCCAGACCCTAAGAGAACTGAGGCAGGCGTAATCTTATGACAGACTCTCTTCGCGTCCATTCACATGCCTCGGATCCGAGCGGCTTTGTGCTCGCAGATGTTGCGCACAAATCGGCCGCTCCCAAGCTAGGAGACGCGACCCCTCCTCCCGCTGGCTCAGGGGGCCCGAATGACACGCCGTGCCCTTTCAACCCTAACTATATCCCCCCTAACCCCTACGGCTCACCTGCGGGGACATCGGTTGGGTATGTCCAGGAACTCTATCAGTGGATGGAGTGGTGTCGCCAAAACCCCGGCAGCATAGAAGGCTCGGGCAATCTTCTCCAATACATTGTCAACCTCCTCAATTACTTGAACAGCGCGCCGGGCGCTAGCACGCCTTCCTCGCCCAATGGGATGGGGTTACAAGCAGTTGAAGACTTGTTATATGGCATGAATTCAAGCGGCTCTCAACAATCATCTGCGACGTTCTTTCAGCCGCTTCTCGACCAGATTATCCTGCAACAAGCGGAAGTGACCTTCATCAATGCTCTACAAAGCGGAGCCAGCTATACCACCGCCTGCAGCGATGCGACCAACTACCTCTCCCAGCTGGGCGCTTCCCTTGGAGGGAGCTCAAACCCGATTATCAAGGCTCTGGAAAGCGGTATTCAGTCGGCAATTACCACCGTCAACACCCCCAATTCGGGATGGCAGGGCTTTGCAGACCAATTCAATACGGCGGCAGGGGCTGCAGGCGGTGTTAACTATGACGGGATTCTCTACACCCTGTCAAGCCAAGGCGGGGCAACTATCATCTACGACATGATTGCGGGCGGAAGCACCCCCTCCTCTAACCCCTGGACAGACGGCGCCGCTTCGGGGATGACGCGCGCGTACTTCGTCGACGGGGTGGATTATTTTGCAAAATACACGGCCAGTGGACACGATGCGGCGATCGGAACGGCCTTAAACGACGTGATCTTGTTTATCACAACCGGTGGATTAAGCCTCGCGACAGGCATGGCGAGCATGCTTGCCAATGAGGTCAACACTGTCTCGACCTTCTCCCAGAACCAGATCCAGAGCGAAATCGCCATGATGAACACCATCGAACAGAAGATCGCCGAATACCAGCAAGACGCTTTCAGCTCAGCGATCACCGTCACGATCAACGGCCTCAAATACACCTCGATCCCTCTCCCCGCTGCGGGTGCAGGGGATACAACAGATGAAAACACTGACTACCAACTGGATATGGCGGTCTTCCAAACAGAAATTGCGAACGATCCAAATCTCACAAACGAGATCTCCTCCTTTTTCACCACCATGGGCGTGATTTCGGCAGAAATCTATTATAACCCCGTGATGAACCCGCTCTCTTCTGCATGGGAAAGCCAGGTGGTTAATCCGCTTATGAAGGCTTCGGGAAACGCATATACATATGC
>CAYGOG010000064.1:0-6245 GCA_964351415.1 uncultured bacterium
GAGCTTGTGGGGAAATACACGCCCCAAATCTTTCACGACAAAAAAGAGATGGAGTCGCGCGCGCAAGAGCTGACGCAGCAACTGGGGCGGCCGATCTCGCCCACGATGGAAGTGTTTACGGCACAGGCGGCGCGCGGTGTGCCCGATGAGCGGATCTGGACCTACATTCGGAAGGATCAGAAGCGGATCCCGGTTTTTCTCTCGATCACGGTGGTGAAAGATCCAGCGGGGAAGTTGATCGGCTTTTTGGGAGTGGCGCATCCCGAGACGAAGCTCGCATAGGTGTTCATTTTGGGTTGCGGAGGTTCGCGACTCCGTTTCGGACGAGCGCATTCACCGTGCGCCGGTCGGCCTCGATTTGTCGAAAATTGCGGAAAAATTGGACAAAGCTACAGAGACGCCACCATAGGGTTAACTGTCGGTAGCCGACGTTTTCGACAAAATTACACAGGACTAACATCGCGAGGCTCCTGAGAGAGGGGTATTTGCGGAAGCTCAATTCCTCGAGAAATAGGCAGAAGAAGGTGTAGAGGGCTGTAAAGCCAAAGCTTAAGGCGAGAAGCAGCACGAGGAAGGGCATGTTGAGGATGCCGAGAGCGGCGGTCACGGCGACGTAGGTCCAGGCACTGACTTCGGCAATCGGCTCGAGCGCTTCGCCAAACACCCAGAACGGATAGCCCAACAGGCCAAACGCCCCATAACGGGGGTTGTAGAAGACCCGCTTGTGGTACCAGATCGATTCGAGAAGCCCTAAGTGCCAGCGCATGCGCTGTTTGCGCAATTTGGCCACGGTACTGGGGGCGACGGTCCATGCAATGGGATCGGGAAGATAGGCGATTTTGTAGGGGATGTTCGCTTCGTGCATCATGCGGTGGAGGCGCAAGATAATCTCCACATCTTCGCCGGCAGAGGAGCAAAATCCTCCGGCTTTGAGGATCAGGTCGCGCGGGAAAATCGAAAAGACGCCGGCGATGATGAAGACGGCGTTGATGGTGTCCAGGCCTTGTCTGAGGAGAAAGGCGCGTAAATATTCGAGCGCCTGCATTGCGGGGAGGAATTCGCGCGGAAAGCTCGCGGTGGAGATCCGGTTGAAGTCGAGGGTACAGCCATTGAGGATGCGGACGCTGGCGCCGACGGCGATGGTGTCGGGAGAGGTGAGGATCGGGCGCACGAGCGCTTCAAAGCCGGCATTGTCGACAAAGGTGTCGGCGTCGAGGACGACGAAAAAGGGAGTGGGGACGGCGTTGATCGCGGCATTGACGGCATCGAATTTGCGCCCGCGCACCTTATCGATGACTGTGATTTCGGGATGGGTGCGGCTTCTGAATACGGTGCGCACGGGCTGCGTTGGAATCGCATCGGCATAGTATTTGGGAATTTCGACCAAGTCGAGTGCCTGGCGGACGATGTCCAGCGTATCGTCATCAGAGCCGTCATTGACGACGATAATCTGCTTGTATCGGTAGGAGAGGTTGAGGAGGTTGTAGATGCAGGGGAGAATGGTTTCGCGCTCGTTGAACATGGGGATGACAAACAAGATTTCGGGGAGCGAGTTGGAGCTTAAAATCCCCGAGGTATCTTCTTCGCGCACCTCTTGAATGCGGAAAAATGTTTTGCAGGATCCCAGGATGAGGAAGCAGATGTAGTACAAGTTAATCAGGCCAAAGTAGGCGAGAAACGCGTACTCAAGCCAAGAAAGTCCACTCATCCAAACACCTGCGCGTAGTGTGCGGCGCTGTGTGCCGGTTCGGTTGTCTGGCGAGCGAGGATGGCAAGCCCTTGTTCCCCTCGCCGTTTCAGGGTGCGGCCTGCTTCTACGCGCACGTCCCAGATGGGGTCTGAGAGCCCCTTTTCAAGGACGACAAGCGTCTCATCAGAGGGGAACAGGAGAAGGCCGTTCATAGCTGTTGCGCGGACGTAGGGGTCGGGATCGGAGGCCGCTTGGAGGAAGACGGGCGCACTGTCGGGGAGAGGGTTGCGGATGAGGATCTTGAGCGCGAGATGGCGCGTGCGTGGATGGGGAGATACGAGATCGTCTTTCAGAAAGGGGATCGGAATGCCCCAAGATTGCGCTGCGAGAAGGTCGAGGCATGCAAGGTGCAGGGCGGGCTGGGAGGCGAGTTCCACGACAAGGACAAAGACATTGCGCGATCCCTGCAGGAGCACATCGCGGTAAAAATAGAGGGCATAGCCGGGTTCTGCGCTCATGGCGCGCAAGATCAACTCGATCCCAGTCCGATCTTCAAGGCGAACCGCAGCGAGCGAGGCGACACTTCGCACCAAAAAGTGGGAGTCGCGCATGAGGTTTAAGATGGGGGCCTCATCGGCTGCGCGGGGGCAGAGGGCAAAGGTGCGGGCCGCAAAATTGCGCCGCCTCCAAAAGAGACTGCGCGCCCAGCGCCGCGCGCGCGGCAACAGCAGGTCTTCCACAGCGGCTTCGCGCACTTGAGACCACTCGTCTCCTTTGAGGCGCCGGTTGTACGACTCGAGCACCTCGAGGAGGGATTTGCGCCAACCTGAACGGGCAAACAAGGGATGGGGTTCGTACGGCTTTTTCTCTTCTAGCAGCGACAGAAAATAGTAGCCGAGGAGGGCTGTTCGTTGCGCGCGAGTCTGCGTGAGCAAAGCCGTATAGGTGCGGTGGAGGGATATGCCGACAAACAGTGCGATCACAATCAGCACTTCAGCGGCTAGCATCCAAATGAGGAGAGAAAACCGCTCCATCTTACCGTTTGATCAACTTGCTGGCTTTTTCGAGCAGGACGTGGATGCTAAACGGCTTGGACACGTAGTCGACAGCCCCCTTTTCCAGCCCTTTCACGACATCTTTTTCAGATGAGAGGACAGAGAGGATGAGGACCGGCACTTTGTCGTTGTACTTGTCCCGAAAGGCCTTGAGGATGTCGAGGCCATCCATGTCGGGGAGCATCCGGTCCAGTACGAGTAGGCACATCGGGGCGACATTGGCTTCATTGGAGAGGTATTCGATGGCTATCTTGCCCATCTTAAGACCGACCGTTTCATACCCTTTGGCATTGAATGAGGCGATGAGGAGCCGCAAGAGGTCTTCATCATCGTCGACGAGAACTACGCGGTTTTTAGCATCAGCCATGAGATTGAAACTCCTGTTGGATTTTGGCAAAAAAGGCTTCGAGTTCAGATGCGAGATTGGGGATTTGGGCGCAACTCTCGGGGCGTGCGAGCTTGGCTTCCCATTCGCGGCAGAGGCGCGTGACCTCGCCAAAGCCAAAGGTCCCTGCATTCCCTGCCATCTTATGGACCAAGAAGCGAAGGGCGCTGATTGTTTCGGGGGCTATGTGGGCCCGCAGATCCGCGATGGCTTTCCGGATTGCCTCGAGTCGTTCGGGGAGCGACTGTAGGTAGGATTGCTTGAGCTTCTGCATGACTTCAGGGGGGAGATCGTCGTCCATAAACCTCCTTGTGCCCCTGAGGAGCATAAAAATCAAAAAAAGATTGCCTCGCGACTCTGAGGGGGGCTATAGCAGGGGTATGATGAAGAAACAGCTGACCAAAGTGGCTGTCCTAGGGGCGAGCGAGAGGGAAGCCACCATTGTCCGATATGCCTTGGAGCAGATCGGAAAAGTCCAATGTCAGGTAGAACCCGATGTGGCCAAGGGGCTTGCGATGATTCAAACCTTTCAGCCCGAAATGGTGATCTTGGACTTTAACGGGAATGCGGCGGCGTGTAAGGAGCTGTTGCCCCACCTCAAAGGCATGGTCGTGGTTGTTCTGGGGGCGTTTACGGAAGCCGAACTCGGAGAGCTGCGGCAACTGGGCGTCCAAGGGAGTATCCCCAAGCCGATTGACCTTTTGACCTTTGCCTCGCTTGTGATCGGTCAGTATTCCTTAAAATTGCCATGAGAGAGAGCCGCGGCCGTTCCAGTCGTGGTAGGGGAGGGTGTTGCGGTAGTAGTGGCTCGAGAGCTCAATCCGCAGGCCGTTTTTCCCTTGGTATGTAAGGGCGACGGTCCCTTTATTGCCGATCAGGTAGAGGCGGTCGGAGACGAAGACAAAGTCCCCAATGGGGAGAAAGAGGTCGTGGGAGAGCTGCCATTGCCGGTTATAGAGCAGGGCGAGCTCGAGTTGCGAGGTGATGGGGATGAGGAGTTTGCCCTCGAGGTTATGCTCGTTTTGCCAGAGGTAGGAGAAGTAGTTCTGCGAGAGGACCTGGAAGGCGCCGTGGATAAAGTGGTACTGGATTTTGAAGTACCGCTCGATCCAGGGAAATCCAAAGCGGAACCACACGTCTTCTGAGTTTTTGTGGTTGTGCAGGTTGTCGAAGTAAAAGGTGCGGGTCAGCCACCCCTCGAGCTCGGGGTGCGTCATGACGGGGAGCTTAAAGGCGTAGCCGACATCGAGGAGGGCCTTCCGGAGGAGCTCGGAGCGGGTGAGAGCAAAATTTTTAATGATCATCGACTCGTAGTGGGCGTCGCCGACGATGAGCTGCGTTTCGCTGTTGTAGATGACGGTGGTGCCGGGCTCGAAGCGACCGCAGTTGCGGAAGGGGTAAAATTCATCGCCAACTCCCCAGGCGTCGAGGCCGCGCATGATGACGTCCCAGCGCCAGTTTTTCAGGAAGTGGTAGCGGGAGGTGAGTTGCGCGCCGGTAATCCACACGTTGTAGTTCATGCCGCCGGGGGGGAGGATGTCCTCCTCTTTTTGCCGGTTGACGATCCCCTTGACGTCGAGGCGGAGGCGGTTGGTCAGGGGCACTTGCACGGTGGCGCTGGAGACCCAGTAGTAGTCCTTGACGACGGGCACGCGGAACGAGGGATCGGTCTCTTTGGCGCGCGTAAAGAAGACGTGGACGTCGAGGGCTGGATCGGTGTGCGAGCGGACGTCGAGGAGTTCGCGCCACGAATCGGGGAGCTGCTGCAGCTGTGTTTTTGCCTTTCGGTATTGGAGCTGCGATTCGTAGCAGCGGGCCAGGCCGAGGCGGGCGACGGCATCGTCGGGGCGCTGAGCGAGCACCTCTTTATAGAGCGATTTGGCCTCGCTGTAGTGGCCGCGTCGGTAGGCGATGGTTGCGAGGCCTAACTTTGCGTCGAGGAGCTGCGGGAATTTGCGGTAGAGCGCCTCGGCGGCATTCCATTCCTCTTGCCATGTGTACACGGCGGCTAGCTGTAGGGCAGCATCGGAGTCTTGGGGGGTCAGGGCAAGGGCGCACTTGAGCGAGATCACGGCCCCGTCCCAATTGCCGTTTTGCGCCTGGAGGCGACCTAGCTGATACCACCACGCGCTGTTGTCGGGGCGGCAACAGAGCAAGTATTGATAGAGGGCGATGAGTTGGTGGGGGCGATCGGCCCAGATGGTGAGGAGTTCTTCGATGCCGGGCGCGATCTGGGAATCGCAGGGGCAGAGGTAGAGCGCCGTTTGAAAGTGGCGCAGCGCGTCATCGGGGCGCTGTTCCCATAAATCGAGATAGCCGAGTTGGGTGTAGGCGGGCGCGAAGTTGGGGTCGGCGCGGATGGCCCGTTCTAGCCAGAGGCGGGCCTCTTCGCGGCGGCATGCGGCGAGGGCCTGTTGTCCAGCTGCATAGAGGCTTTCCGCGCTTGCGTCGGGGAGGGCGATCTCCGTTTGCGGGGCACATTCCGCTGGGGGGCGCATGATCGGGGCTGAGAGCAGGAAGAAAAAGGCGAACGAATACATGCAACCTGTACTGTGCCTGAAATCCCGCCTACAGCGCTACTGGAAATGACTCGAGGAGGGCAACCATTTTGGGGTGGGCTATCAGCTCCTCGGCTTGATCGGGAGAGGCGTGTAGCTCGTCCTGAAACCCCTGTCTTAGGTAGGCGGTTGCGATGTCGCGCGGCGATCGATCGGGGTCGGCGAGGATTTGGGTATAGACATGCCGCTTGACAACAGAGAGGGGCGACGAGAAGACGAGGCTCTTCAAAAAGGCGGGAAAGGTCACCAGGGAAGCGAGCTCCTGCTGTGCAAGGCCCCGCTTGCGCTCTCGGTCTGCATCGCGCGCTCGCGCCGCGCGGTCGGCTTCTAGCACGGCGACTCGCCCTCGCAGGTCGTCGAGCTCGGCTAGGCGCGCGTCGTGCGCATCGACCCGTTCGATGAGGGGATTTACCGCGGCGGCAATGGCTTCTAGCCGTTCGGCCAACGCGGCGAGATAGGGGCGCCACTCCGCAACCGCATCCCGCATTTGTGTGCAGACGTTGACGCCGTCTCTAACTCTGGCTGACATGGGAGCCTCCGAGGAGTTCTCGCAAGAG
>CAYGOG010000065.1:0-6048 GCA_964351415.1 uncultured bacterium
GACTTGAGTATGTATGTCCTTGATATTCAAACTGATAGACCGCTGCAAGGGAGGCGCGCCCCCAAAACCCCTCCTCCATCTCCCAGGTGGAGACGGTGGCCTGCCCCTCTTGGGAAAGCCCCCATAGAGGGAGGCTCCGCTGGAGCGCCCAGACGAGGAGGACGAGGCCCGGAATCAGTGCGACGATGCGCTTTACAGTTTTCACCCAAAACGAGTATAGTCTCTCTATTCACATCTGAATAGAGGATTCATGGCCGAACAAGACAAAAAGAAGGAAGGACCGAAGAAAATCAGCAGCGCGAAGAAGCGTCATCGCCAAAGCGAAGACAATCGCCTGCGGAACCGCACCTTCCGATCGGCAGTTCAAACCGCGACCCGCGCGTATCGCGAAGCGGCCGAGAAAAAAGAAGCTCCCGAAGCTCTCCAAGCTAAGCTGCGCACCATTCAAAGCTTGATGGACAAGGGCGTCAAAAAAGGCGTTTACAAGGCGAACAAAGCGGCTCGCACTAAGTCGCGTCTCGCTGCCAACGCTCGATAAGTCCTGACGTCGTATAGGAACGGCGGCCGATCATCAATTCGGCCGTCTCCTTTTTTCCCCACAATCGAATGTCATTCCGCGCACGGGTAATGCCCGTATACAGCGCTTCGCGGCCAAATCGCTCGCTCCCTTCGGGCACCAGCAAATCGACAGCGTTAAACTCGCTCCCCTGGCTCTTGTGCACCGACAGCGCAAATCCCTCTTCAAAGAGGGGCAAGAGCGCCGCCGCCATCGTTTGACCGCCTACGTGCGCGATCCCCTCGCTGCGCCCAATTCGGCCGCCCCGATACCGCCCCACGCGCACGCCCATCATCCCGTTGTAGAGGTCGAGGCGCGGCTCATTCTGCACGATCATCAGCGGGATCGCCCACCAGTCGCCCACCCGTAACCGCCGCTCCAACAGTTTGAGCGCCCGCTCGTTGAGCGCGTCGACGCCCCACGGCCCTTGCCGCAAACAGCTCAGCAGCGCGTGCTTCCCTGTTTCGACGAGGAGTGCCTCCGCCGTCGGCATCTCGCCGCTTCCATGGATAAACCGAAACGGCACCTCTCCGAGTGGCTGCATCTGCATCCCGGCGGCAGACCCCTCGCGCACGCCCTTGGCGAGCGCCAATAGTGCGGCCGAATCGGTGCGCATCACCTTCTCCAGTCGCTGTCCAAAGAGCTCCGCCAGCGCGTGAAATAAGCTACCCCCTTCTACGGGCGGCAGCTGGTCGGCGTCGCCGAGCAATACCAATCGGGCGCCGTCGGGCACTACCTGCAACAACTGCGCGAGCATCGCGACATCGATCATCGATGCCTCATCCACCACAATGAGATCGGCCTCAAGTCGCTCGTCGCGCACGAGCCGCTCTTGCCCCGGGTGGAGCCGCAGCAGCCGGTGCAGCGTCGTCGCCTGTCCGCCGATTGCCTCAGAGAGGCGCGCAGCCGCCTTGCCGGTCGGCGCGGCCGCGACGAGCCGCTTGGGATTCCACTCGCGCACGAGTTGCCCTGCCGTGTACGTTTTGCCGGTGCCGGGGCCGCCGGTGATAACCGTCAGGTTGCCTTGCAGCCGCTTCAGCTCGCGCAGCACAATCGACTCGAGCGCCCAGGCCTTCTGCACGTACATCCGGTCGCCGTCGCGCACAAACGGCTCCGGCAAATCGCGCTCGGCAGGCACGCACAGATGGCCGTCGAGAAACGCGCGCAACACGTTCTGCGCAAACGCGGTCGCCTCGAGAGGGCCGGCCACCCAGCGGGGTGCCACCCATTGATCAAGTGTTTGCAATTCCATCGATCAATCTCAAATCGGGTTGAAATGTGTAAATGCCGCGTTCCAACCCGCGCACAAATACGTAATGGGCCGCTTTCACCGGCATCCCTAAACTGTGGGCATAGAGCGCCGCCTGCAAAAAATAGTCGCCGGCGCGCATCGCCCGCTCTAAATGGGGCTGATCATACGCGGCGAGGGCATTCGTCTTCCAGTCGACGAGGAATATCTCGCCTCGATAGCGCACCATCAGGTCGATTGCGCCCGCAATGTAGTGCTCCGAATGGGCGGTCAAAAATTCCACTTCGACGCGCCGGTCGGCAAGCGGAATGTCCAACAGCGACACCTGGCCTCCGATGAGCGGCATCTCCAGCATCGTCTGCACCATCGCGGCGAGCGCGTCGCGCCACGGCTCGAGATTCCCCAAAGGCGGCAGGGGCCTGCCTTGCAACACCTCTTCCAACATCCGGTGCACAATCACACCGGTCTCGGTGCCGCGCGGCAAAGTGTGGAGCGACGGCGCCCCTTCGGGCATTTCCACGGGTGCGCCGCCCTCTTCGCCCTTTGCAAGCGAGGTAAACGACAACAGCCGCCGCCGCGCGCGCGGTTGCAGCGGCACTTCAGGCAACGCGTGTTCGACCGCGCGTACCACAGGCGCAATGGCGCGCGGGGCGACCGCTTCGCGCGTCAGCGACACGTCTGTGAGCGAGTCGAGAGGCCTCAGCCAATGCTGTTGCAGCCGTGCGAGCGGCGTCCGCTCCGCCCCCGTGTGCGGCAGATAGAGGCGTTGCCGCGGCCGCGTGACGGCGACATAGAGTTGCCGGAGCGTCTCAGCTGCCTCCTCGTCGTTTTCCTCTTCGCGGCTG
Source organism: uncultured bacterium (assembly GCA_964351415.1). GTDB lineage: Bacteria > Chlamydiota > Chlamydiia > Chlamydiales > SM23-39 > CAYGOG01. The sequence continues at coordinate 2,651 of CAYGOG010000065.1, forward strand.
CGCGCAATCAGGCCCAACGCAAACACCCAATCGTACTCAAGCCCTTTGCTCGCGTGCATCGTGAGCAGCTCGACCGCGTGTGGCTCCCCCTCGGTGCGGCGATGGGTCTCTTTGAGGGGAAACGTGCGGAAGAAATCGGGGATCGAAGCGGGATGGGCGAGGAGCGCTTCCACGCTTTGCTCCCACTCGAGCGGCATCGCATCGCCCAACCGGCGCGAAAGGGCGCCCACGCACGCGGGGAGCCCCTGCTCTTCCCACACCTCGCGCAAGTGGCCGAAGAAGCGGAGCGCCTCCTCTTCGGTTGCGCGCATCAGCGTCAGCACCGCGCGGATGCGGCGCACATCGCGGGGGCGGAGCACCGCTTCCATACAGGCGCGCAAGTGTTGATAGGGGAGCGACTCATGGAGCGGCTGCTGATTTTTCGCATGCGTCGGAATCCCGTGCGCCTCAAACCGCTCTCGCACGCGGGAGAGTTGGTTTCGATCGCGCACCAGAACGGCAATTGTCCGCTCGCGCAAATGGCCACTCGCTTCAGCTGCAATCCACTCGATCAGCGCCTCTTCGGTCTCTCCCTCCATCACATGCACGGCGCCGCGCCCATCCAAGAGCGGCTCCTCCGGTTTCCCGGCCCGCACCGGCAAATAGGGGAGCGAGACCTGTTCCTTCGGCAGGTGGAGCCATGGCTTGCAGAATGGCTCGCCGAGCATCGCGTTCAGCGTCGCAACGAGGCTCGGATTGGAGCGGTAGTTGGTGTCGAGCGCATAGCAGTTCTCTGCGCCGAGCCGTTTTTTTGCCTTGAGATAGGTGTAGATATCGGCGCCGCGAAATCGGTAAATCGACTGCTTCGGATCGCCGACGAGGTAGAGAGCGCGCATGCCGGGGTGATCGACAAACAGCCGCTCGAAAATATCCCACTGTACCGGATCGGTGTCTTGGAATTCGTCGAGGATCGCCGCTTTGATGCCGCGCCGCGCCCTTTCCACAAATGCGGGATCGCGCGCCGCTTCCGCGGTCCATGTGAGCAGCGCATCAGGCGTAAACAGCTCGCGGCTCTTGGGATGCGCGCGCCACCATATCTCCCAGTCGGCGGCGAGCCCCGCTTGAATGCGCTTCGGATCGAGCGCCCGCTCGATCCGCGGCAACAGATGGACGCGGCCCCAGTCGAACAGCGGATGGGGGAGAAGCGCATTTTTCGCCCGCTTCGAGCGGTTCTCGGGCGCCAGAAATTCGAATAGCGACCCTTTTTCCCAGAGCAGTTCCTCAAAGCCCCCCTTTCCCTCGAGCAAGGAAAGGAACGCGTTGACTTGGCGGCGGTGGTCGCCGGCCACTTTCTTATAGTTGGGGGCGACCGCCTCAAACGATTCGAGGAGTGGAGCGGGCGCTGGCTTTACAAGTGCATCTAGTTCAGCCAGAACGGCCGATAGGTGGATGTCGGGCCCCTCGAGCGGTCTTCGCTCAAAGAGGTTGTCGATCCCGCGCCGCGTTGCCAATCTGAGCTGCGCGGGTGCCCAATCGAGAGGCCCCTCGAGGAAGTCGAGCTGATACGGCGTCAGGTCGCCCTCCTCCATCGGCCGCGGCGCAAATTCGGAGAGCATCCGCTGGCATGCGCCGTGGATCGTGAAGATCTTCGCCCTCTCAAACGAGAGGAGTGCGTCTTCAATGCGGTGCATCGCTTCGGAATTCACATTTTCTAAATAGGGGAAGGGAGCTTCCCCAGCGCGTAGAGCGCGCACAACGCGGGCCAAGTTGTCCCGAATGCGCGTGCGCAAATCGCGCGTCGCGGCCCGCGTAAAGGTGATGGCGAGGATCTCCTCCAACTCGAGCCCTTCGAGAATCAGCCGCGCAAACACGTGTTCAATCGCAAAGGTCTTGCCGGTGCCGGCAGAGGCCTCGAGCAGGTGGGGGCCAAAGAGTTTTGCATCCAAAGCGAGCGCATCAAACCTCTGCATAGTCCCCCTTTAATAGGGGTGCGAAGAGGGGGCGCACAACGGGGCCCCACGCTTCTGCGATCGCCTCAAACGGCGGCAGTTGGGTACGCGCCGCGACCCAATCATAGGCGCGGTCGGTCCCCTGTTCCGCGCGGCCGCCGAGGAGCGGGCCGACAAAGCGGCGGGTGAGGGGAGAGGGGACTTTGCGACAGCGCAAGTAAAACGAGACATAGCGCCGGAGCGACTCTGCCGGATCGAGATCAAACCGCTTTTCTTTTCCCTCGTAGGGGAGCACAATGGTTGGGGCGACGCCGGGGATGTGCCAATATGCCAGCAACTGCGGCCACTCCGCTACAAGGCGCGTCGTGTCGCACTTTTTAAACAGCGGATAGCCCCGATTCGTCACGAGCGGAAAGCGGCCGCGGATCCGCACGCGGTGTGTCGGCGACAGCTCCACTTGCAGCGCGATCGCCTCTGCGCGCACGGGCCCCAGCTGCGCCAATGCGCGCATCGACTCGCGCGCAATGGCGCCAAAGGGCCCCAGAGGGAGCAGCGGTTCGCCTCCCTTGAGCTGCACCTGCTCGGCGCGCCATTTGTCGAGCGGCGACAACAGAAAGTCATCGAGCCGCGCATTGCGCGCCTCCTCTTGATCCCACCGAATGCCGCACACCTCTTCGAGATAAAACCCCCACGGCGATTTCGCAAAACGGCGCAGCTCCGACAGCGCAATTTCCTCGAGCGGCTCTTCCTCAGGCACTGTGAGCAGAGGAAAATGCAGGGTCCCTGTGAGCGCCACGCGCGGTTTTCGCTTCGCATATTCGATCGGCTGTTGCAGCTCTTGAATCGGCAGCGCCGGCGGCATCTCCTTGCCATCTTCTTCTGAGATGGAGCGGAATACGATCAACAATTTTTCTTCAGCCTGAAAGAGCGACTTCAACAGCAGATACCGCTCTCGTTCGGCCATTGCAATGCGCTTGCCCTTTAGCAAATCGCAACTGTGCGGAATTTCGCGCGTCGGAAACGTCTCTTCCTCCATTCCGAGCCAGATCAGCAGCTGACACGGCGCAATGGCTCCGTCGTGCAAACTCGCAAATCGAACCGACTCGAGCTCGCTGCTGCGGACAGAGCCGCGCACCGTCTGCTGCAACCATTCTGCGCGGATCGGCGCAAACGGGACGGGCCCGATGTCGATTTTCTGCAGCTCCTGCATCAGCTCGCGCGCCTTGCGCTGCGCTTGCTCTTCGAGTTCTCCCTCCGCGGCGAGATAGGTATTCACGAGATGCTCGCCCCACGCGCCCCATTCGGGCGGCGTGCGGTCCGCAATGCGCAGATCGCGGTGGAGCGCGTCGAGCGTGCCGATCAGCCGCTCCAGCAGAGGTCCCTGCACCCGCAGCGTCGCCTCTTCTGTGAGAGTCGCCGTGAAGAGGGTGCGCGCCATCGCCTCGAAGCCCCCCTCCCACGAGCCGCGCC
>CAYGOG010000066.1:0-6020 GCA_964351415.1 uncultured bacterium
CCGTGGGCTGCTCCGCAGAGGGCCGCTTCGCGTCCCTCTTTGCTGCGCAGAGCTCCCAGTCGGGTGGCTTCGCCCCCCGCTGCCCCCGAAACGGTTTCTTGTTCATGTAAAGCCGCTTTACACAAGAATTCGTTAATAACCGCTCATGGCTTTACAGAGAGCGTTAAAACCCTTTTTTCTTATTTTTTCATTCGGGGTGCCGCCTCGGCATCCCGCACACTCTTCTCTCAGAGAGGCATTTGCAAATACTCTCTTACATTTGGGCGGTGCGGCGGTGGAAGAGGAGGAAGAGGGGTGAGGCGATGAACCAGGACGAGAGGGTTCCGAAGAAGACGCCGAGGGTCATCACGAGGGAAAAGTTGAAGAGGGAGGGGCCGCCTACGATGAGCAATGCAAGGAGGACGAGGAGGGTCGTGCCGGAGGTGATGGCGGTGCGGCTGAGCGTGGTGTTGAGGGCGCGGTTGACGAGGGCGGGGAGGTCGCGGGTGCCGTGTAGGCGCATCTCTTCGCGGATTCGGTCGAAGATGATGATGGTGTCGTTGAGCGAGTAGCCGATGATGGTCATGATCGCGGCGACGGTGTTGAGGTCGATTTGGATGGGTAGGCCAAATAGGTGCAAGATGCCGAGGCAGCCGAGGGTGAGGAGGACGTCGTGGAAGAGGCAGAGGAGGGCTGCGATGGCAAACGCGGATTCGAAGCGGAAGACGAGGTAGATAAAGATGGAGGCAAAGGCGAGCGCAAGGGCGAGAAGGGCGCTTGTGCGCATCGATTCGGACATCTGGCCGCTGACGGAGGTCCAATGGGATGCGGTGGCGTCGATGTGCGCAGAATGGAGAGCGGAGGCGATCCAGGCGATGCGCTCGTCGCCTGAGGGAAGTGTGGAAAAGGGGCGGTTTTGCTGCTCGAGTGTGGGCGAGAGGAGGAGGCGGTGGTGGCCCGTTGTGTGGGAGCGGATTTGGAGTTCTTGTGGCGCGATGCCGGAGCGGGTGAGGGCGGCTGTGATGGACTCGGGGGCGGCGGCGGTGTTGAGTTCGACGGAATAGCCGCCTGTGAAGTCCATCCCCATGAGGGTGTCGCGTTTGGCGATGAGGAGTGCAGCGCCGCCGACGATGAGGAGCGCGGAGAGGAGGAACGCAAGCGGTGCGCGCTTGAGGTAATTGAAGGTGTGTGTGCCGATCCAGTGGTGCATTTTGAGTGGGCGCTGGGGCGTGCCTTCGAAGTAGACGCGGGTCATGAAGAGCGCGGTGAACATGGAGGAGGCGATCCCGATCATGAGGGTGAGCGCAAATCCCTTGATGGGGCCGGCGTCGAAGTTGAGGAGGATGAGCGCGGCGAGGATGGTGGTGACGTTGGAGTCGAGGATGGCGCTGAACGCTTTCTTGTAGCCGGCATAGAGGCTGGAGGCGTAATTTTGTGTGACGGCGTATTCCTCTTTCATCCGCTCGAAGACGAGGACGTTGGCGTCGACCGCCATGCCGACGGTGAGGATGATGCCGGCAATGCCGGCGAGCGAGAGGGTGGCGCCGATGTTTTGGAGTGCGGCCCAGATGATGAGGAGGTTGAAGAGGACGGCGACGGAGGCGACCCACCCTGCATAGCGGTAGTAGCCCACCATTGCGCCGATGACGAGGAGGAGGGCGAGGAGTGTGGCGCCGATGCCCTGCATCCGATCGGCGCGGCCGAGTTCGGGGCTGATGTTGGTTTCAGAGAGGATGCGCGGCGTGTAGGTGAGGGAGCCGGCTTTGAGGTCGGCGGCGAGTTGGTTCACTTCGCGGGGCGTAAAGCTGCCGCTGATCATCGCGCTGTCGCGCAGCCCTGAGTCGTTGAGTGTGGGGGCGCTGATGACGGTGCCGTTGAGGAGGACGGCCATGCGCCAGCCGCGGCCGCCCGAGTAGGCTTCAAGCGGTGTGCCGGCGATGGCGTCGCGTGCGTAGCGGGAGGTCCATTTGTGGAATCGGTCGCGTGGATCGAAGTCGCTGTAATGGCTGCGCACGTCGAAGCTGAGGTAGTTGCCGCGCTGGGCGTCGTAACCGGGGTGGATGTTGTCGAGGTGCGCCCCTTCGAGAACGGGTTCGGAAAAGACGAGGAGGAGCGGGTGCGATTGGCCGCCCCACTCGAGCGGATTGTCGCCGCGCATCGCGACTACTTTGGAGGTGTCGAGCGGAATGCCGTCGAGGGGGTGCCGCTTGGCGATTTGCTCGAGATCTTCGGGGGATGTGCGGTGGGTGATGGTCGCTTCGCTCCAAATGCCCTGGAGCCAGCTGTTGATGCGCGGATCGTGGGCGGTGTACTGCTCGTTGACGACGTGGAACGTCATCGAGGAGCCGCGCACGAGTTCCGATGCGCTGAGCGCCTGTTGTCCGGGAAATTCGAGCACGATGGAATCGCCTAAACGGCGGATGGAGACTTCGGAGACGCCGAGTTTATTGACCCGTTGGTAGAGCTCGTTGATCCCTTGGCGCAGTTCGGCATCGCCCGAGACAACGCGGTGTTGTGGGTCGCAGAGTTCGATTTGGACCGATTTCCCTCCTGAGAGGTCGAGGCCCCAGCGGAGGATTTTCCGGTCGTCGCCGCGGAAGTACTTGCGCACGTTGAGGAGGAAGTTGCTCCAGAAAACGGAACGGGGCGGCTCGGGGATGTCGAAGCGGACGGCCGGATTGAGGCTGACGGAGCTGGCGCGGTGGTCGTCGCGCCATTTGACGAGTTCTTCGTGTTGCGCGGTCTCAATGCGGTTGCGCGTGAGAAGTCTCTGTTCCACAGTGGAGAGTTCGAGGAGCGCGTGGGTGCCGACGGTGCGAAACGATTCGCGCGTGGCGGCGAGGAGGAGGGGCGCGAGATCGCGTTTGACGAAGACGAGGTTGTCCGAAGCGGTAAATCCGAACGTCTGCAGCCAGCGGGAGAGTTGGGTTAGATCGCGTTGGAATTGGCGCGCTGGCTCGGTATCGGGGTGGTCGCGGTACGTTTGTGCAAGGCGGTTGAGGCCGTGCAGAGTGAGAGAGAGGTCGGTTCCCTTGGCTTGGATCGAGATGCCAAATGGCACGGAATCGCCTTGCGCGATGGGGAAGACGTCGGGTTGTAGATCGGGGTGCTCAGGTTCCCATAACAGGGGCAAGCGCGCGGCGAAGAGTTTGGCCTCCTCTTGGACGGCATCTGCGAGCGAGAAGACGAGCGCGCCTGAGGCGTCGGTGAGTTGGGCGAGCGGGATTGCAAATCCGCCGTCGATCGGCTGCGCGGTTTCGCCGCAGAGGTGCGCCACTTCAGCGACCTCGCGCAAGGCGAGCTGTTCCACTTCTTGAGTGAGGGGCACATCTTGCTGATAGCGGAGGATGAGTTTGCCGCCGCTGAGCTCAACTGGCGCAAAGAGGGGATGGCCTGGTTCGACGCGATCTTGTTTTTTGAGCAGGGTAAGCGCGCGCTGCACGAGATCGGAGTCGCGGTGCGGTTCGAGCGCATTGCGGAGCGAGGCGGCATAGCGGGCAAAGGGCGCCGACGGGACGCCCAATGCATGGGCGTATTGCGCCACCTCTTCGGCGATGGCGAGCGGTTGGGTTGCGGCGAGCTCGGCTCTCCGACTCAGCGCCTTTCGCACGGCGGTCGTCCGCTCTTGCGCGAGTTCCTGCCACTCGGGGCTGCCGACGGCGATGTGGTGCAGCTGGGGAAGCGGCGTTTCGAGGCGGCGGAGTACCCACACAGTCGTGTCCGACTCGCGCGGCGCGAGGAGGAGCTGTTCGTATGGGCTTGCGATCAAACTGCCGGCGCGGGGAAATGCCTTGCGGAAGCGGTTGACATCGGCTTTGTTTTTGAATTCGAGGGCGATGAGGCCGCTCTCATCCCGCCCGATGGAGAGGGGCTTGGCGCCGATGAGCTTGCAATAGGAGGCGAGCCACTCAAGCGAGCGGGTTTCGAGGGCCTCCACCCGCTCGCGGATCTCCTCGCCTGAGTTGGTGGCGACGCTCTCCTGCAGTGGTTTAGCGTAGTAAAACAGGGTGGGGAGAACGTTGTACAGGGTAAGGGCGATGACGGCGAGGATGAGGGCGATCTGCCCCTTGCGTTTCGATTGCATGAGTCTTAAGAAAATAAACGAGACTGTTCGATTTTGTCTATCTGAAGTATGATCGTGCCTTATGTCTCATCACTCCATCGCCGTCATTGGCCTTCAATGGGGCGACGAGGGGAAAGGGAAGGTAATCGACCTCCTTTCTGCCCGCGCCCAGCATATCGCGAGAGCCCAAGGGGGCAACAACGCCGGCCACACGATTGTCGCCGAGGGCAAAGAATACCGATTTCACCTGGTCCCTTCGGGGATCCTCTACCCCCATACACAGTGCTACATCGGGGGCGGGACGGTCATCGACCCGAAATCGCTGATCGCAGAGCTGGAAAGCTTGAAAAAAGCGGGGGTCCGCTTTGAGGGGCGCCTGATGATCTCGCAGTATGCCCACCTCGTCCTCCCCTACCATAAGCTGCTGGACGAGAAGGTCGAAAAGGGGTCCGGCGCGATCGGGACGACCAAACGGGGGATCGGCCCTTGTTATACCGACAAGGCGGCCCGCGTCGGGATTCGGGTGGCGGAGCTCCTCTCCCCCGAATCGCTGCGGGCGTATCTCCGGCGCAATGTGGAGGCGAAGAATCAGGAGCTGGGGACCCACCTGAAGTGGGAAGAGCTGCTCGACGAGTTCAGCCAATACGCCGAAATCCTCCTCCCCTACGTGGGACCGGTTGAAGATCGCCTCTATGAGGCATCCATGCGCAAAGAAAAAATTTTATTTGAGGGCGCCCAAGGGACGCTGTTGGATGTGACCTTTGGCACCTATCCGTTTGTCACGTCGTCGTGCACCTTTGCAGGGGGCGTCTGCTCCGGATTAGGCGTGGGGCCCACAAAAATCGGGCATGTGTTGGGGATCGCCAAGGCCTACACGACCCGCGTCGGCGGGGGGCCGTTCCCGACCGAGCTGAACGAAGAGGACCGGCCGCTTTTCCCCGACAACGTCTCCTCCCGCGAGATCGGCGCGACGACGGGGCGCCTCCGGAGAATGGGGTGGCTCGATGCGGTTCTCCTGCGCCACGCGATCCGCCTCAATGGCGCCGATTCGCTGGCGGTGATGAAGCTCGATATCCTCGACAATGTGCGCGAGATCAAAGTGTGCACCGGCTACCGGCTGCGCGGCAAAGTGACGGGCCAATTTCCAGCGCTCCTCGAAGACCTGGAGCAGGCGGAGCCGGTGTATGAGGTGCTGCCCGGTTGGATGGCGCCGACACACCACATCGCTGCGGCGCAGGACCTCCCAAAAGAGGCAAAAGGGTATATTCACTACCTTGAACAGCTGTTTGGCGTCCCCGTCAGCATGATCTCCGTGGGACCCGAGCGCGAACGAACCATTTGGGTAAAACATTTGCTATGACCGCGTTGGTGGCGAATCCCCAGACACATGAAGCGCCACAATTGGCTCCGATTCCGCGGCATGTCGCGATCATCATGGATGGCAACCGGAGATGGGCGCTGCAGCGCGATCTCCCGCCCCTTGTGGGGCATTGGCACGGCGCCGAAAATTTGACTGAAGTTGTGCGGGCCGCGGCCGACATGGGGATTCAAACGCTCACCGTCTACGCGTTTTCGACCGAGAATTGGAATCGGCCCTCGGAAGAGGTGGACGGGTTGATGGAGCTGTTCTGTGTTTTTTTGCGCGACAAGCGGGCGCAGCTGCTCCAAGAAGGGGTGCGGATCGATGCGATCGGCGATGTGGCGGCGCTCCCCGAAAAAGTGCAGCGCGAGCTCGCAGAGGCGAAGCAGGCGACAGCCGGCGGCACGCGCATCGACCTCGTCCTCGCACTCAACTACGGCGGGCGCGACGAATTGCGCCGCGCGGTGCAAAGCATCCTCCGCGAACAGGCGCAACGCCCGCTGCCTCCCGAAGAGATAACGGAAGCCTACATCAGCCAATTTCTCGATACGGCGCGCTGGGGCGATCCAGACCTCCTCATCCGCACAAGTTGCGAGCTGCGGCTCAGCAACTTTCTCC
>CAYGOG010000067.1:0-6000 GCA_964351415.1 uncultured bacterium
GTGGACGCGATTGGACTGCAGTTGCTGTTTTGCAATACGTACCATTTGCTGTTGCAGCCGGGGGTGGAGGTGGTGCGGGCAGCTGGGGGGTTGCACAAGTTTATGAATCGGAAGGGGCCGATTATCACCGATTCGGGTGGTTTTCAGGTGTTTTCGCTGGCGTATGGGTCGGTCGCCGATGAGCTGAAGGGGAAGGGGCGGACGGGCGAGGGCGGAGTGCTGAAAATTAGTGAAGATGGGGTGCTCTTTCGATCGTACCGGGACGGGGCGAAGGTATTGTTGACGCCGGAGAGTTCGGTGCAGGCGCAAAAGGCGCTCGGGGCCGATATCATCATTCCGTTTGACGAGCTGCCGCCCTATCACATCGAGCGGGAGAAGCTGGAGAGCTCATTGGAGCGGACGCATCGGTGGGAAAAGCGGTCGCTGGAGGAGCATTTGAAAGACCCGCGGGGTCAGGCGATGTATGCGGTGGTGCACGGCGGCGTGGATGAGGAGCTGCGGGCGCGGAGCTGTCGGGTGTTGGGGGGGTTGCCGTTTGATGGATTTGCCATCGGCGGGAGCTTGGGCAAGACGAAGGATGAGATGGTGGCGATGCTGGAAAAGACGTTGCCGCTGATCCCGGATGATCGGCCGAACCACTTGTTGGGGATTGGCGATCTGGAGTCGCTGGATCGGTGTATTCCGCTGGGGATCGACACGTTTGATAGCTCGTATCCGACACGCGCGGCGCGGCACGGGTTGTTGTTGACGAAGAGCGGCAACGTAAAGCCGAAGAAGGGAGAGGCGGGGCCGATTGAAGTGGGATGCGGGTGCTACACGTGCTTGCATTACTCGAGGGGCTATCTGGATCATCTGTTTAAGGCGCGCGAGTTGACGGCCTATACGCTTGCGACGATTCACAATCTCCACTTCATGGTGGAGCGGATGCGGCAATATCGAGAAGACATCCTCGACGGCAAAATCTAAAGTGTGTTAGCTTCGACCTTTTTAGGAGCTAAAAGTATGCCTAAAGTTGTCGAAATAGGGACGGTGTCGGACGTGAAAAAAAGTACCATTCTCGAAGTGATCTTTGAAGTGCGCTGGCAGTTGACACAGGTGCCCAATTCCCCCGCGTTGCGCGATCCCGGATATCCGCTGGTGTATGGGAGGTTGTACGACCGCGTAAAGGGTCGGTTTCCCATTGTAGAAGATCTGCCGACGACGCAGGTTCCCCCCGAGGCAAACCCGTACGTGGTGCGCCACCGGTTGCGCAAGACAAAAGAGGGCTGGCCTTTGATGCAAATCGGCCCCGGTATTGTGACGGTGAATGAGGGCTCCGAATTTGAGTGGAAGGCGTTTAAAGAAGACGCCTCGAACGGATATGAGGGCGTGCGCCAGTTTTTCCCGTCGGCGCAGGTGCCGCTGAAGTTTTTAAAGGTGGAGCTGCGCTTTATTCACGGCTATCAATTTGAAGGTTCGGCGACCGAATTTATGGCGAAGAGCCTGAACACGCAGGTGAAGTTGGATTCCGCGCTGTTTCCCGCTGACAAAGTGGGCGATAAGCAAGAGGGACTGCTGTTGAATGTGGGCTACACGCTGAAGAAGCCGACCGGACAGGGGATGTTGAGCTTTAGCTTGGGCCAAGTAGAAGGAAAGCAGGCGATTGTGCAGCAGTCGCTGATTCAGACGGCGGGCGAAGATACGCCGCAAGATCTCGTGGAGTTGGGCCGCTGGCTCGATGACGCGCATGCACTCGCGACGCACTGGACCAAGACGCTCACAAAATGAAACGGATCGCGGTGACCGGAGCGGGGGGACAGATCGCCTACAGCTTGCTGGGGCGCATCGCCAACGGCGAGATGTTTGGGCCGGGGGTGGAAATTTCGTTGCGGTTGTTGGAATTGCCGCAGGCAGTGGGATCGGCGCAGGGCGTGGCGATGGAGCTGCAGGACTGCGCTTATCCGCTGCTGCGCGAAGTGGTGGTTGGGTCAGATCCCGATGACGTCTTTGAAGATGTCGATTGGGCGATTTTGGTGGGCGCCAAGCCGCGCGGTCCGGGGATGGAGCGGCGCGAATTGCTGGGGGCCAATGGCCAGATTTTTGTGGAGCAAGGGAAGTCTCTCGGGCGCGTGGCACAGGATACGTGTCGCGTGTTGGTGGTGGGCAATCCGTGCAATACGAACGCGCTGATTGTGAAACACGCGGCGCCCCATTTGCATGTGGCGGCGATGACGCGGCTCGATCAAAATCGGGCGGAGTCGATGTTGGCGGCCCACGCGAAGGTGTCGACGGCGGCGGTCTCTCATGTGGCGGTGTGGGGGAACCATTCGACGACGATGGTACCCGATATCCGGCATGCCAAGGTGAACGGAAAACATGCGCTGAAAGTCGTTGAGGCAAAGTGGCTTGAGGCTGAATTTGTGGGGGCTGTGCAGCGGCGGGGTGCAGAGGTGATCGCGGCGCGCGGCAAGTCGTCGGCGATGTCGGCGGCCCATGCGATTGTAGATACGGTGCATGAGATTGCGCATCCGACCGAGTGGTTTTCTCTCGCGGTCGATTCGACTGGCAACCCGTATGGAATGGCGCCCGATCTGATGTTTTCATTCCCGTGCCGATCGGGAGAAGGGGAGAAGTGGGAGATCCTCAAGGGTCTTGACTTGGGAGATGCGCTCTTTCAGCAGCGGCTGCGGGTGACGGAGCGGGAGCTGCTGGACGAGCGGGATTGGGTGCGGCATTTGCTATGAGGGTGAAATATCCGCCGCTGGAGCCCTATCGGACCGGGTTTTTGCAGGTGAGCGCGCGTCACAAGATTTACTGGGAAGAGTCGGGCAATCCTAGGGGCAAGCCTGTGCTCTTTTTGCATGGGGGACCCGGTTCGGGGACCGATCCGGGGCATCGGTGTTTCTTTGACCCGAAGGCGTATCGGATTTTGTTGTTTGATCAGAGGGGGTGCGGCCAGAGCACGCCTCACGCGGAACTGAGGGACAATACGACGTGGGATCTGGTTGAAGATATCGAGCGGCTGCGGGAGATGTTCGGCCTGGAGCAGTGGGTGGTGTTCGGCGGCTCGTGGGGGAGCACGCTTGCCCTTACCTATGCGATTTCGTATCCGCGGAGAGTGCTGGGGCTGATTGTGCGGGGGATTTTCCTCGGCATGACGCAGGATATTCGGTGGTTTTACCAGCGCGGTGTGAGTTTGATGTTTCCCGATCAATGGGAGAGGTACTTGGCGCCGATTCCGGAGGGGGAGCGGGGCGATCTGATCCGCGCGTATTACAAGCGGCTCACGTGTGGCGATGAGGCGGTGCAGCTCGAGGCGGCGCGGGCTTGGTCGGGGTGGGAGGGGGCGTGTCTGCGGCTCCGATTTGATCCGGCGCTCTTTGCGCAGTTTACCGATCCTACCAGAGCGCTCGCAATTGCGCGGGTCGAATGCCATTACTTTGTGAATGGGTGCTTCTTCCCGACGGACAACTGGATCCTGAGCCAGGCACATCGGTTGAAGGGGATTCCGGGGCGCATTGTGCACGGCCGCTATGATGTGGTGTGCCCGCTCGACAATGCGTGGCAGCTGCACAAGGTGTGGCCGGAAGCGCAGCTGGAGATCATTCCCGATGCGGGGCATGCGGCGGGGGAAGAGGGGATTTTAGATGCGCTGGTGCGCGCAACCGATGAGATGCGTTAACGGGTGCGGTGACGGGCGTGGTAGCGCCAGAAGAGGAGGATCGGGGAGAGGAGGGCGAGGTTGCCGATGGCGATCATGAGCGCGTAGCGAGTGTGGGAGCCCACATCGACGGAGGCGGGAGGGAAGTAGCCGACGATGAGGGTGGCGAGGCAGCCAGTTAGGCCGAGGCTGCAGATCAGGCGGCGGCCCCAAAGTTTGCCCGGAAGACAGAAGGCTCCCGGCTGGGGACGGAAGCGCCAGGCGGCCAGGAAGAGGAGGATGTACATCCCCATGTAGAGCTCGGTGCTGAGGTCGGTGAGGAACCAATAGAACGCATTCACTGTGGGGAAAAGGTAGTAGACGATACAGAGGAGCGAGACGAGGAGGGCTTGCCCGATGAGGACGTGGGGCGCAACGCCATAGCGGTTGGGCTTCGCAAAGTAAGGGGAGAGGAAGCCGTGCTCGGCCGCCTGGAGGAGGCCCTTTGCGGGGGCGATAATCCAGTTGATCATGCTGCCAAAGCTGCCGAGGATCATCAGGGCGCCGAGGAAGGGGATGGACCAGCCGAGATCGAATGCGGTGAGGAAGTTACCAAACGCGATGATCACGCCGTCGAGGAGGTTGATCTGCGCTTGTGGGATGACGATGGCGATGGCTAGCGAGCCGAAGATCAGGGTGATGAGGATGATGCCGACCGCCCAGGCAATGGCGCGGGGGTAATTGCGCTTGGGGTTGACAACGTCGTTGACATGGACGCCCGAGAGTTCCATCCCGAGAAGAGAGGCCATGATGCCGGTGAGTGAGATCCAGCCGTTCCAGTTGCCCATGGAGGGGATGATGTTGTTCCAGGAGAAGGTGACTTGGAGGGGGTTCCCTTGCGCCATCCAGAGGAAGCCGAGGCCGATCATTAAGCCCATCGGGATGATGGTGCCGATCAGGGCGAAAATCGCATTGATCCGGCCGGAGACGCGGATCCCAAAGAGGTTGAGAAAGGTGAGCGACCAGAAGACGACGAGGATGACGGTGATCAGAAATGTTTTATTTGTCGCAAGCGAGGGGTCGATGAGGGCGGCAAACGTGCCGCCGATAAAGGAGAGGATTGTCGGATACCAGGTAATGGTGTTAATCCATTGAAACCAAACGGCCAGCATGCCGATTCTGTCGTTGAAGACGTGGCGCACCCAGTGGTAGATCCCCCCTTTCTCTGGGAAGGAGGAGGAAAATTCACCCGAGACGAGGGCTGTGGGGAAGAGGAAGGTGACCGCCGCAAAGAGGTAGAAGAAGATGAGCTGAGGGCCAAAGAGGGCTGCGGAGGGGAGGTTGCGGATGCTGTCGATCGAGGCGACGACGAGGAGGGCAAGAAAAAAGAGGGAAATTTTTTTTGGTTGCATGCAAGTGACAGGTGATTTTACTATCGAGTGCGATTTAGGACAAATGAGCTGGTTTGAATTAGAGGCGGCATTTCAGAGAGCGGTGAGTTCGTCGATCGATCGGCGCAAGTTCGCCCTTGCGTTCGTGTCGCTACTGGCGTGCGCTGCGATGGCCCTTTTTTGCAAGGCGCTGAGCCATGGCGCCTCGTCGTGGATTCGGCTCAACTTGGCCTTTTTGCCGATTTTGCTGAGCTCAGGGCTTCTGTTGGGCATGGGCGCGCTTCTGATTCGGATGCACCAGCGGCCGCTTACGGAATTTAAACCGCTCGTGATCCATTCGTTCGACGTCTTGGTGGGCACGTCGTACCTGACGCTGCCGTCGCTGTTTTTATACCTGTTTTTGTGGCTGCTGATGGGGGTCTTCTTGCTCCTGCGACAGGTGCCGCTTTTGGGGCCCACTTTTGGCGTCTTGCTCGCATTTGGTCCGTTTTTATTGCTCACGACGTCGCTGCTTTTGTGCCTTGCGAATATGGCGCTCCTCTTTTTTGTGACGCCGATCACGGCAACCGATTCTCGGGTGAGATCTGCACTCGGGGAAAAGCTGCTGGGGCTCTTTCGGGGGCAGATGCTGCAGTCGTTAACGCTCTTTTGCATCGGGATTGTGCCCAGCTTATTTGTGGGGGGGCTGCTGTTCGGCGCCGCGCGACTCACGCAGCTGCATTTTGTGGTGGCTGGTGAAGTGCTCTCGGCGACGCTCGGCTGGATGTTTGTCTTGATTCCGTTTGCGGCGCTGTTGACGCCGACGATCCTCTTTTTCTTTCACTTTGCGGCGGAGAGCCATCAAATTTTATGCAAATCGCCGTCTGCGGTGGTGGTCTCGCGGGTCTCGCCACCGCCTACTTCCTCCTCGAAGATCCCCGCATCGAAGTAACGCTGTTTGACCCGGCGGGCATTGGCGGCGGCACGTCGGGTGTGGCGGCGGGGTTGTTG
>CAYGOG010000068.1:0-5865 GCA_964351415.1 uncultured bacterium
ATCGTTGAACCCCGAGGTTTTGGCGCCGCCCAACAGGCTACTTTTCAGCTAATAGTGGTATATTTGCGGTATAAAATGGCTGCTGCCTTGCGAATGCAATCGTTTACGGTATTAGGGGAAACCCTCAAGCACCCCGCAGAGCACAAAGAAGGCTCTCTCTTCCCCCGTTCTGCAGCCGTTGACGTAACAGGATCGCCCGTCTTGTTCTTTCGTATTCCAGAGACAACCCTTTCGGAATTAAGGAAGATCCCCACTCCTCTGAGCGCTCTTGCAAAACTTGTTCGGGATGCGGTCTGTTTAAGCGACCCGGATCGGAGTTATTTCCCTTTGTTTCGACTCTGCGCTGTGAAGGGAGGTATGGAGACATTGAAAGGTGGAGTTGTCAAAGGCTCCTCGTCCCCGGGATTTTTGTTTGATCCGGCAGAGACAAGTGTTCGGATCGTACTCGACCACCTTCCCCGCGCTTTGTTGGACGAAAAAGGGCTTCGCATTCCCGCAGGAGAATCTCGTAAAATCGAGCTGCTACATTGCGTTGAGCTGCTGGGCACAGTCGAGTTCCTCAAAAAGATCGAGGATCCTGAACAGCAAATCTGGGCGTTGAAAACCGCTTTGCAAGCGAACTATCCAGCACCTCAAGGGCACGCGTGGGAAGCGCGAAATCTGCGCGTCACAGCTGCAGAAGGGGAACATGCCCTGATCGTCGAGGGCCTTCCTCCCAAAGGCGGCTTCTTACAACTCATTTTAACGGAGACTTCCACATGACTACAATCGCACAAGGGGCGGCTTTTGCGCCCGGGCTAGCTGTTCCCCATAGTCAGGCTGGCAATGTGCGTGCCGATGGCAAAGGATGCGGTGGCGGCGGGCGACGGGGCATTGAGGACGTGGATCTGATTTTCGCGCCGTAGGATTGAGAAGTCGTCGAGGAGTTTGCCATCGGGCAAGACGGCTTGCGCGCGGATGCCGCTGCCGGCGGGGAGGATGTCCTGGGCGGTGAGTGCGGGGACGAGGCGCTGCAGATCGCGCAGAAAGAGGCGCTTGCTAAACGAGCGGATCATTTCGTAGGCGCCGCTCCGAAAGTGCCGCTTTGCAAGGTGCCAAAATCCGCGGTAGGTGAGGATATCCTGTAAGTCGCGGAAGCAGATGTCGCTCTTGCGGTAGCCTTCTCGGGCGAGGGCGAGGACGGCGTTGGGGCCTGCTTCGACGGTGTCGTCGATCATGCGGGTGAGGTGGACGCCCAAGAAGGGGAAGTTGGGGTCTGGAACGGGGTAAATGAGGCCGCGCACCAGGTGGCGCGCTGCGGGGATGAGTTCGTAGTATTCGCCGCGGAAGGGGAGGATGCGGTGGGTGGCGTTAGCGAGGCGGTCGGAGTGGAGACCGGCGCAGCAGATGAGATGCGAGTAGGGGTAGCTGTGTTGGGCGGTGAGGACTTGAGAGGGTTCAATTTGGCGCACCTCTGCATTGAGGTGAATGACGCCCCCCATGTGGCGGATCGCCTCGGCGAGTTGAGCGGCGACAGTGGGATAGTGGATGATTTGGGCTTGGAGGAGGAGGGCTCGGAGGCCTGCGACGTGGGGCTCGATGTCGCGCATTTCTTCGAGGCCGATATTGCGCAAGGAGGGGATCCCGTGCATCCGACCGCGCGCTTCAATTTGGGCGAGCATGGGGAGCTCGTCCGCGCGGGTCGCGACGATCAGCTTGGGGACGGTCTGATAGGGGATCCCGTGGGTGTCGCAGAAGGCGAGGAGTTCGCGCCGTCCCTCGAGGCAATTTTGGGCTTTTAGCGAGCCGGGTTTGTAGTAGATGCCGGAGTGGACAACGCCGCTGTTGTGGCCGGTTTGGTGGGCGGCGAGGGTCGACTCTTTCTCGAGGAGGGTGAGCGAGATTCCGGGGCGGGTGCGGAGCAGTTGGTAGGCGGTCGCGAGGCCGACGATGCCGCCCCCGACAATGACACATGAAGACATGGGGGAAAGGATAGAGGTTCCGCACATTTTATGCCGCTTGCCGGCAGCACGAACTGTGCGTGCGGATAGGCTCGAATACCGAATTGCGAAACAAGGTCCTTATAATTCGAAAAACAGCCGTCTTAATGTATTTATGGCAAAGCGGAAGCGAAATCTTGTAATTATTTGCGCGACTTGGAAATGACCCTTTAGGGTTGCTTGGATAGCAGTCTTCTCTAACGTGCCATTGGAAATCTCCCCTGTGGCTAGCAAGGCGTCGACAACGTCTAGATGACCGTGCTGGGCAGCCAAGAACAAAGCGCGTGCGATTTGATCAGGTCTAGACTGTCTCGCAGCTAGCAAGGTTTTGACAACGTCTAGATGACCGTTCCGGGCAGCTATGCAACAAGCGGTTCCGATTTCAGAAGAAGCAAACATCCGCGTGCCTAGCCAGAAGCTGACAGTCTCTAGATGACCGTTCCGGGCAGCCGAGCGCAACGGGTCTGCGATTTCACTAAGCGCAACCCGCCCCGTCGCTAGTAGGTCTTGGAGATAAAGGACATGGTTGTGCTTACAGGCTTCTTGGAATGCTCCCGTTATCAAATCGGCGCTCTCCTTATAGATAAGAACCCCGGGCTCGAGAGTCGCCTCTAAAGAGAGGCGAAATGCGTCATAATATCCTGTTAGGGAACCTGTATTCGTTACTGGGGGAAGTGTTGCCACCCAGGGAAGGAGTTCATGGAGTCGTTGCGCGATCGGACCTAGGCTCTCTCTGATAGCCTTGGGAAACATGGCAAGGGATTCTGGGGGGCGAGGCTCAAGGGAGCTGGCCGCGTCAGAGGATCGAATGTCGAATGAGGATGCGGCTGCCATAACTCCCTCCATTTGTTAAGCCATTGTTAATTATAGCAGATTTTTTAATTTTTGACAAAGATTTTTTTGTATTTGTAAGCGTTAAGTTGAAATGTCCGCTTTCCGTTAAGTAGAAATGTCCTCTTTCTGGTAATCACAAGTTGTTGATAACCAATGGGGGCGACTCAATGGATGCTCGTATTTCTATGAGTGACAGAGACTTAAGTAGATTTGAGGTTTTGACGAAGGTCAAATTTCCCCCTCCTGCTCGACGCCGACTTTTTGTCTCTCGAAGAGAGACGAGACTCGTGCGGAACTTCGCGCTAGCCCAACAGGCTACCTTTCAGCTAATAGCGGTATATATTCACATTTTTTGTCTGCTAGCATAGCATCGGTTACATATGCCTATTTCAATTGTTGAAAAGTCGATCGAAAAGTCGGTACTTGCAGAGCTGGCTAAGAATCGCTATGGCGAGTTGGTGAAGGCTGTTGTCGATATAGAGCGGGGAGTGATGGCAATCGGGGGAGAGCTACACTCGGATGAAGAAGCTCTTTTGTTGGAAGAAGGATCTAAGCAGGGCAATTTGTGGGGAATTAATATCTATCCTGACAAAGAGGGAGAGGAATTCATCGAGTTTGATTCGATGATTAACCTCAGACCCTCTCACGGCAATCGATCGCGCGGAGTCAATGACCCTGCAATCCGAGAGAAAGTAAAAGCGATTATCAATTTGCTGGTGATGTGATGCAAGGATTTCACCATGCTTCTTTGGCTGCCGGAAGATGGCAAATGTTTACGCTTGCAGAGCAGTTGGGGAATATTGGGAGTGAAGTGAGTCGTGCGATTAAGGCTCGGAGCGATCAGAAGCGGTTTGAGGGGGCGGTTGACCGCGCCTTGGAGCTATTCGATCTCACGCTTGCAGACCCTCGTTGGCGCAAACGGCTTAAAGAGATTGCCCGCGCGCGCGAGTTGTTTTGCGATGCTGTTTGGGGAGGCGAATACGGTACAACGCTCGAGGATCTCGACAAGTACTTTTTCTTTTTCGCGCTCGCAGCGCGTGGCAAGCGATAATGAATCAGGGACTATACCGCTATTAGTTGAAAAGTAGCCTTTTGGCGCCGCCCAAAAGGCTACTTTTCAACTAATAGCGGTATAAGCACTCTTCTATGCCATTTTGGTGAGATCACCAAAATGGTTAAAAATTAGATCCCTTGCAGGAGTTGCTTTGCGATGCGTTCAAAACTCAATTTTTTGAGTTTTCCGGAAGGGTCTTGAAATTCAAGGTTGGACCAATCTTGAGGCGATGAAGATTCAAGCCAATGGCGCAGGTTCTTCTGGAGTGTTTGAAACCACTTGGGGTGTTGTGAGCCTAGGAAATGCAATTCTGAGAGAGCTTCTTCCGACAGGATTCCGAGTTGTGAGGCCACGTACCAGATTCCGTAGAGGTCTTTGCTTATTTTGAACTTGGTTTTTCGCCTGGGGAAGGTGAGACCTTTGTGAAAGATCCAAGCGCCGGGTGATACGACCGTTCCGATTTCGCCAGAATGCGTTCGAAACTCGGTTGTCGTTTGTAGGCTTAGGGTTAGATAGCTGAGCGGTTGTGCGATTACTCCTGCAATCACGACGTTTTTGTGTTTGTCGTGGCGCGTGTCGGAATCGGTTAGGAATTCGATTTCAATCTCCAAGCCCTCGATTTCTTTCGTATAGGATTCCGTCGCAGGTTGGTCTAAGTCTTTAAATGTTTGGATGAATCCGGCTTCTTGGAGATGGCGGGAGATGTTTTCTTGAGAAACTTGGGGGATTTTTCGAGGGAGGAGTGAGTCGATGTCTCGCGTACCAACCGGAGGGAGTTCAAGTTGGGGGTCTGCGAGGTAGAGTTTGTAGATGATGGGAGCATAACCTCCCCCGATCACTATATACTTTCGCCAGGGACCGACTGATCGCAAAAACTCTGCAATCACCCGATCTTCGGTTTCAAGATCCATGGCGATAGATCCGCTTGAGTTCGGGAATTCGCTCAAGCATAAACTCTGCTTGTTCTTGACCGCGCAAGGGGAAGTGGTAGAGGTCTAGAAAAGTGAGTAGGGGAGAGGTGGCCTTTGTATTCATATCGAGCTTGAGAAGGCTTTTATAATAGGGTTCAATCAATAAAACTTCATAGCCTTTTTCTTGAGGCTCAAGTTCGAGAAGAGTTTCAAGAGAGTGTCGAATGCCGGGCTCTGATAGATAGAGTTCCAGCGCGTGGAGGTTTGTGTTTTTACATTTGTGTTGTTCCGCTGCTGAATGGAGAGCCAGTGCGGTTTTCTGGTTGAGTTTGGATTTGTTCAGCGTGAGTAGCAGTTCTTCTTTGCTTTGAAACCCCGACCGGTAGGTATAGATTTTGCATTTTTTGAGTAAGTTATAGTGATGCAGCCAGTTGGAGAGCAGAGTTTCAGGTTTTTTCAGAGAGAATTGCTTGGATGTTCGGATTCCTTGAGTGGTTAAAATGCCTTGTGAAACAAGGACTGCAAACACCCGCTGAACAAGCCCTACGCTCAACTTTCGATCTTGGGCAACTTCACGAATCGAAAAGGTCTTTTTGTGGATGCCGATTCTCAGTAGCCAGTCGAGTATGAGAGAAGACTTGTCGGCGTAGATATTGCATTCGGGTGCGGAGCGGTGTGCGCTTTGTAAGAATCGACCCTTCATGCTGTTCACTGTATCATACTGTTCATTATATAACGAACAGTAGATGTAAGAAATTGTGGGTGTGTTGGTTAAGGTTACTGAAGCTTCTTGTGGATGAGGGCGTTAACGACTTGGGGGGAGGCGGTGCCGCGGGTGAGTTTCATGATTTGCCCCACGAGGAAGCCGAGCGCTTTGTCGCGGCCCGCTTTATAGTCGGCCACCGATTGGGGATTGTCGCGCAGGACTTGGTCGACGATCGGCTCGAGGGTGGCGGTGTCGGATAGGGGCCGGTAGTCGGGGTTGGCTTTGATGAGGGCGGTGGGCGCGGTGCCGGGCGAGGCGACCATGTCGTCGGCGATCGATTTCGCGATGCGGCCGGTGATTTGATTGGCTTCGATCATCTGG
>CAYGOG010000069.1:0-2798 GCA_964351415.1 uncultured bacterium
ATTCAAAAATTTTGGAGCATGAGACACTCCCCAATCCAGACCGCATACTCGCAGCTGCCCGGCAGCTGTTTTAAACAGGACCCCGATGCCGATCACAATCACCATGCCTAAACTCTCCCCCACGATGGAAGAAGGGATGATCGCAAAGTGGCATAAAAAAGTGGGCGATAAAGTAGACGCTGGCGCCCTTCTTCTCGAGGTGGCCACTGATAAGGCAACTGTCGAATACAACGCCCTCGATGAGGGGTTTTTGCGCGAGATTCTCGTTGCCGAAGGAAAGTCGGCGGTCATCAATCAACCCATTGCCATCTGCACGGCAACGGCAAATGAGCCCTATGAAGTCCCCAAGCCCGAAGGAGTGAAACCCGCTATGCCCACCCCTAAAACCGAAGCGCCGAAACCCACCGCTGTGGCCGCTCCTACGGCTCCCGTTCCCCAGTTTGCCCCTGAGCCGCCGCTGCAAGGGTATAAGTTTCCCTTTCCCACAGGCGAAGGGCGCACAGCCGCCTCTCCTTTGGCCAAGAAGATCGCCCAGGAAAAGGGGATCGACCTCACCACTGTCAAAGGAACGGGCCCTGGCGGCCGCGTCACGAGCGAGGATCTCAACCTCGCGCAACCCGACCTCCCCGTCACCTTTGGGCGGCGCGAGCAACCGACTGCCGTGCCGGGCAGCTACGACGAAATCGCGCTGACCCCGATGCGCAAAGCGGTGGGACAGCGGCTCCAGCAGTCGAAAAGCTCCATTCCCCACTTCTACATCACGCAGGAGATCGATGCCGAGCCGATGATCGCGCTCCGCGAGCAGCTCAAAGAGGGGGGGCTCAAGGTTACCTATAACGACTTCGTGCTCCGCGCGTGTGCGGTTGCGCTGCGCCAGCATCCCCAGGTCAACAGCGGGTTTGACTCTACGAAGCAGTCGATCATCCAATTCAAGACCATCGATATCTCGGTCGCCGTTTCGATCGATGGAGGGCTCATCACCCCGATTGTGCGCCATGCCGACTACAAAAACATCGGCGAGCTCTCCGCGGAAGTCAAAGCGCTTGCCGCCCGCGCCAAAGAGGGGAAGCTGGAGCCCCACGAGTATAAAGGGGGGTCGTTTACGATCTCCAACCTGGGGATGTACGGCATCTCCGAGTTTATCGCGGTCATCAACCCCCCGCAAGCGGCGATCTTGGCGGTTGCCGGCATCGAGCCGTGCGCTCGAATTCGGGGCCAAGAGGTGGTGGCAGGTCAAAGAATGAATATCACCCTTTCGGCCGACCACCGCGTGGTGGATGGCTCAGATGGGGCAAAGTTCCTGCAAACCGTCAAAAAATTCCTCGAAAATCCGGCCCTTTTGCTCGTTTAAAAAATGAGATTCGGGTATCCTTTGGGGCATGATTCAAAAATGGATTGAATTTCAGCATAGGCGAGCGGCCCCACCTGGGACCGAATGTATGGAAGGGGCTTGCGCGATGGGCGTTGCGGTCAACCGCAGCTATGCCGCGCTCAATACCGCGACCCTGCTGGCGATCGCTGCCATCTGTGGACGGATTTTAGGCGCTCTGAGTACGGCTGGCGCAGGCGCGATAATAGCGGGGGCGCTTGCCTTGCGGACCTATTTCTATGATGCGGAATTCATCGATGATCCCCGCACGCGAGGAGTGCAGCTCTTGGGGCAGAAGATTTGGATTCCCCTCCGCGATATCGAGATCGTCTGGCTGCGAGGCAATTTCGGCGCCGCACAGACCGTCTCAAATGCGTGGGGTTTTAATATTAGAGTCGAGACTTAAAGCCAACGCTTCCGCATAAAGAAGAGCACCGCGATAAACGAGAAGACGATCGTGATGTTGATCACGAGGAAGAACGCGTAGGGCTTGTCCTGGAAGGGGAGCTGTACGTTCATCCCGTAGATTGAGGCGAGGATGGTCGGAATCGTGAAGATGATCGTGAGGGCGGTGAGCCGCTTGATGGTGCGGTTCACGTCATTGGTAAAAATAATCTGAAACGAGTCGCGGAGTGAGCGAATGCTCTTCACGTTTACGCGGCACAGGTCTTCCGACTGCTGGATCGCAATCATCAGGTCTTCGAGTAGATCGTAATCTTTTTCATAGAGGTTGATATAGCGGCCTGTCTCCATCGCCTCGAGCACGTTGCGCAAGGGGACGAGGGCGGTGAGGTATTGGTTGAGGATCTCCTCGTTCTTGGTGAGGACGGCGATGGCTTCATTATCGATCGTTTTTGTGGCTTGCTCGTGTTCGAGGGTGGCGTGGCGGGCCCGTTTGATCGAAGCGGTAAATTCCTGTGTGATTTTAAGGAGGATGTGGAGGAGTAACTTGGACTTTTGCGTCGTGCCGAAGGGGGTGTGTTGGGTGAGGAGGGTTTCGACGATGTCGCAGCGGGTGGGGGAGATGGTGACGAGGTAGGTGTTGGTGAGGAGGATCGTAAGGGTAGAGGTGTAGAGGCCCGCTTCGAGCTCGGAGGGGTGTCGGATGAAGAGGATGACCGAGTCGGCGACCCGCTCAATCCGGGGGAGCTCGTACTTATCTAAGCTGTCGCGCACATCGGAGAGTTCGAGGCCGGTGAGGGTGGCGAGCTGCTGGAGATCCTCCAGGTTCGTATCGCGGAGGTAGAGCCAACTGCCGGCGCGGATGTCGTCAATGCGCTTGAATTGGGGGTCCCGGATCGTCTTGAAGTAGATCTCGATCATATCTCCCCTATACTGGGGAGCCGGGGAGAATGTAAAGCAATAGAGAGAACACAGGATAGGCAGGATACGGCCCCCCTAACGGGTGGCCGGCAGGATGTGCAGGATA
>CAYGOG010000069.1:2898-5776 GCA_964351415.1 uncultured bacterium
ATCCTGCCCCCGAGCGTTAGCGAGGGGTTATCCTGCCCATCCTGGGTTCTCTATTGGCCAGCGATATGGAATACAGGAGAGTTCTAACGCTCACATTTAGAGACACATAGCCAATGTAAAGCCGCTTTACATGAGAGAGCCCAGGATAGGCAGGATACGGCCCCCCTAACGGGTGGCCGGCAGGATGTGCAGGATACGATTTCTCATCCTGCATATCCTGCCCCCGAGCGTTAGCGAGGGGTTATCCTGCCCATCCTGGGTTCTCTATTTTAGGAGCCGTTTTTCTCGTAGGAGTTGACCGCCGCCTCGGTCTCAGTCATGTCCGAAAGGAAATGCTGCAAGATCTTTAACACGTAGCGGGGCGTGTTATAGACCCCATTGGTTGTAAAGACCACTTCAAGGGTGGGCTTGTCGGGGTGGGCCAGCGCGATCAAGACCAGGGTTGAGGGATTCTCCTCTTCGGTCTTCGGGACGATCCAGACGATAAATTGTTCGTTAAAGAGGGTCACCTTTTCGGGACTTTCAATGACGTGGAAGAATTGCGAAAGATCCTCAGGCTCAGCGGTCGCGCTCTGTAAAGCCGCGAGCAGTCCTGTGTCGTGCAGGAATTTCAAGTCGATCCGGATTACCCCATCATGGGCAAACGCGGGCATATTCGCGGCGAAGTCGCGAAAGGCTTGCTCGATCTGTTGCGGACTCAACATCGCTTCCTCCTGGGACAGGTTCGGCCCCATAGCCTGATCGTAGCCCGGATGGGGGGCACTTGTCAAGTGAATATTAGATGCTGTATACCTTCTGCTATCTATGTTTTGGTGGCTCCTTTTTTTGCCTTTGTTGTTGTGGGCCAAGCCTCTAGAAGTAGATGTGTCGGCCCGTTCAGCGATTTTGATGAACGCCCAAACCGGGGCGGTTTTGTTTGAAAAAGAGGCCCATGAGCCCCGTTATCCGGCCAGCACGACCAAAGTGGCGACCGCGCTCTTCCTATTAGAGGAGGCGAAGATGGATTGGGCCATGCCGGTCGTGGTCTCGCGGGAAGCGTTGAGGGTCAAGCCAATGCGCGGCGAAGCAGCACCCTATCTCTTGGATCCCGAGGGGAGCGCGATGGGGTTGGAGGTAGGAGATGTCTTTACGGTGGAAGAGTTGATGCACGGCATGTTGATGTCGTCGGGCAACGACGCGGCCAACGCGCTGGCGGAGAAGGTGGGGGGGACCATTCCGCTGTTTGTCGATCGGATGAATGCCTACTTAAAGGGGTTGGGGTGCTGTGGGACGCAATTTTACAACCCGCACGGTCTCCATTATGAGGCGCACCGCACCACGGCCTTCGATTTGGCGCTGATGGCGCGGCGCGCGCTGCTCTATCCGCTGTTTCGGAACATTGTGTCGAAAGCGAAATGGACGGTGCCGGGAGGTAAAGAATTGGTGCAGACCAATCACTTGGTACGAGAGGGGGAATTTTTCGACCCGCGGGTGATTGGGGTGAAAACCGGGTTTACCTCTGATGCAGGATACGCATTGGTCGCCGCCGCTGAAGTAGGGGGGCGGAGGTTGATTGCCGTCGTGCTCGAGGCGCCGAGCCGCAATGCGCGCTACCGCGATGTGAAGGCGCTGTTTGACGCGGCGTATGGAGAAACAAAGGTGGTGCATCCGCTGTTTGCCAAGGGGCAGTTGTTTGAGCGATCGGTTGAGGGGGGGATTGGGGCTCTGCGCGCGCGGCTCGAGAAGGCGCTTGTGATGGAGTATTATCCGGCGGAGGAGCCGAAGCTTCACGCGGTGGCGCACTGGACGTTGCCAGAATTGCCGATTGCAGCGGGGACGGCGGTGGGGACGATTCGGGTGTTAGGGGCAGACGATCAGGTGCTGTTGGAGGGGTCGCTTGTGGCGACGGAAACGGTGGAAGAAACCTGGGGCCACGCAATTGAGCGTTTGTGGCATCAGGCGTTAAGCTTTTGGTAGAGAGCGAGCCATTGTAGGAGGGTGAGGTTTTCGGGGCGCAGGGTTTCGGGGAGGGAGAGGCTGGCGAGGAGGGAGCGCAGCTCTTTGGGGAACATTTTGCGCCGCTGTTGGAATGCGGTGCGCACAAAGGCGTGGAATGGCGCCATGTTGGCGAGGGGCGGTTTGTGGAAGGTGAGGTGGAGGATCGCAGAGTCGACGTTGGGCGCGGGATAGAAAGCGGTGCGCGGGACGTGGCCTGCAATGCGGGGCGTTGCATAGCAGTGGAGGAAGACGGAGATGGCGCCCGTTTCGCGGGTGCCGGGGGGCGCGACGAGCCGCTCTGCCACTTCGCGCTGCACGAGGAGGGTGGCTGACTGAAAGCGATTGGCTTCGCAGATGCGGATCAGGAGCGGCGTGGTGATGTGGTACGGGAGGTTGGCGATGATGTGGTGGCAGTCGAGGGGCCAGGGCGTTTCGAGGGCGTCGCCGGTGACGATGTCGACGGGGAGGCGCTTGAGCCCTTGGGCAAAGAGCGGGTCGGCCTCAATCGCGGTGACGTCGAAACCGTGCGCGAGGAGCTGCTCTGTGAGTGCGCCCGGGCCGGGGCCGATCTCGAGGACGCGGGTGCCGCGCGGCAGTTGGGGCGTGAGCGCGATGGCGTTTAAGATTTCTTTATCGACAAGAAAATTTTGGGACATCCGCTTCAGCGGGGCCGCACCGAGAGAGCGCAGGTACGGGAGGAGCTGAGAGCGGTTTGCAACCATCAGTACTGAATGGAGAAGGGTTCGAGGGTGTCGGGGACGGTCTCTTTCAGCGAGTTGGGGTCGTAGCCAAAGCGGGTGCGGAGTTTGCCTAGATATTCCTCGCCGCACTTGGTCATGGCTTTGTGGGTCAGTTGGGTGCGGAGGATGGGGGTCATCTCCTCAAAAGAGCGCGCTGGGCG
>CAYGOG010000070.1:0-5692 GCA_964351415.1 uncultured bacterium
GCCGTCAATAGCGCCCCCGACTGCGACAGAAATGCAATGTTGCCCGTCAGCGCCATTTCGGCGGCAAACGTGGCGTTGAGCTTGGCGGGAGGGCACATCACGCCTAAACAGTTGGGGCCCACCAGACGCATCTTGCCTTTGCGCGCCGTTTCCAGCACCCGCTTCTCCAACTCCTCGCCGACCGGCCCCATCTCCTTAAAGCCGGCCGAAATCACCACGGCAGCCGGCACTCCCGCCGCCACACACTCTTCGATAATCGTCGGCACCGCCTTAGCGGGCGTGACAATCACCACAAGGTCGGGCCGTTCGGGCAACGCGCCCACACTCGGATACGCTTTAACGCCCAATACCTCAGGCCTTGTGGGGTTGACCGGATAAATTTTGCCGGGGAATTTTCCCTGGAGCAGGTTTTGCATAACCGTGCGGCCGACGCTGCGCTCCTTCTCTGTTGCGCCGATCACCGCCACGCTGCGCGGGTTAAAGATCGGGTCGAGCGACGACTTTACTTGCGAGAGGACGTTTTGAATGGGATCGAATGAGGACATAATCTTGCCTATATCAGGACTCGACTTTTAACTTCACCTCTGTCAAATTTCTAAATATGGCACTGTTGCAAAGCCGAACGGCTCTTATCACAGAAGCGACCACGGCGCTCGGCCTCGCGATCGCCGAACGATTTGTCAAAGAAGGCGCCTCCCTCTTTCTCTGCTCGCCTCAACAATCTGCTCTCGAAGCAAGTTTGGTGAAACTCGAACCCCTTCTCACAAAAGGGCAGCGCATCCTCACGCAGCGAGTCGACAGCGCTTCTCGACAAAGCATCGCGCAACTCCTCGCCTTTTGTGCCGATCGATTTCAACGATTGGATTATGTCTTAAGCCCAACAAGTCGCGATCCCTTGACACAACAGCTCATTGCGCGGATGAAGCAACAACAATCGGGGAAACTCATCATTCTCTCGGGCAGCGAACCGATCCGAGCCCTCTCGTTAGAACTCGCCCCTTTTCACATCGATGCAAATGCCATTCATGTCGAGGGTCCCCCCGCTCAAACTGCCGAGCTTGCCGTTTTCCTTGCATCAACTGCAAGCAACGGGATCTCCGGCACACTCTACAGCGCGCCTAGACGCCGCCTTCCCGATCCGGTTTAGGAGCGCTTCGCTCAACCCCTCGTGAGCGAATACCACCACCTTACCCGCTCCGCGCCGATCCGCCTCCCGAAACTGCCCATAAAGCGTCCGCTCATCGGGCGCCTCAATCAGATAAGCCCCCGCGTGCGCCGCCAACGCCTCCCGCGTCCGCACAACCACCACCTCGGCTCGCGGCGCGTAGTGCCGATACTTCATCCCGGGTGCCTGAGCCGGCCCCTGCGGCTCTGCCAAACGGCATCCCAGCACCGCTTCCAGCTCCTCCCGCCCGATCGACCCCGGCCTCAGCAGCGTCGGCACGCCCACGAGCCCCACCACCGTCGACTCGATCCCCACCTCGCAAGGACCTCCATCCAATACCAGTGGAACTCTCCCCTCCAGATCCTCCCACACGTGGGCTGCTGTTGTGGGACTCGGTCGGCCCGACAAATTCGCCGAAGGGGCCGCAATTGGCTCGCCCAGGCGCCGAATGAGCTCGCGCGCCACGGGATGGCGCGGCATCCGCACCGCTACGGTTTCCAAGCCCGCCGAAACCAGGGCAGGCACCTCGGGCCGCCGCTTCAAGACCAGCGTCAAAGGCCCCGGCCAATACCTCCCCCCCAACAAGCGCGCCACCTCGGGCACCTCTTGCGCCACCCGCTCCACCATCTCCCAATCGGCCACATGCACAATCAGAGGATTATCGGACGGCCGCCCCTTGATGGTAAAAATTTTCCTTAACGCCGCCTCGTTAAAGACCGGCGCCCCGAGGCCATAAACGGTCTCGGTCGCAAAGGCAATCGGGGTCCCCTCGCGGAGGTGGCGCAATGCGTCTTCCATAGAGCTACCAGGATAAACCCTTTCCCCAAAAAGAGTTGAGTGTTAAAAATATCGGTATGTTAGCAATTTACGGCCTTCTTTTGATCGCCCTGGGGCTCTGGGGCTACATCCACGCGGGGAGCGCGATTTCAGCGGGGATGGGCAGCCTCTTTGGCCTGATCGCCCTCATCTGCTACTGGCAACAGAAAAAACCGTGGGCCTACTGGGTCGCCTTCGTCGCTACGCTGTTGCTCTGCTTGGCGATGCTCGTCCGCTCGATCAAGACCGGCGGCGCCCCGGCCCCCGTGATCACGGTCCTGCTCAGCGCGGCAATGGGGCTGCGCTTAGTTTTGAGGCATCGTATCTAGCCGCCACGCGGTTCCAATCGATGTTTTGGAAAAAGGCGTCGATGTAGGCCGCTTTGTCGAGGCCATATTGGGGCATGTAGGCATGCTCAAAGACGTCCATGACGAGGAGTGGCTGGGCAAGGGCCGGGTGGCCCGTATCGTGCTCTTCAATCCAGGTGTTCATCAGGCGGCCGTTGACGGTGTCGATGTAGAGAATCGCCCATCCAATGCCGCGCATGGTGCCAGTTGCGATAAAGTCCGCCTTCCAGGCGTCGAAGGTCTGGTACTGCTTGGCCAGTGCCTGCACAACGGCGCTCTTCGGATCGGGTTCCCCGGTCCCCCCTAGATTGGAAAAGTAGAGCTCGTGGAGGCGCATGCCGTTGAACTCCCACTCAAACCGCCGCTTGAGAGCGCCATACTCGGCCCCCTTGAGAGTCGCGAGCTTATCGGAAAGGTCGTTGGATTGAGTTACGTAGCCCTGGTAAAGTTTGAAATGGAGCTCGAGGAGGCCTTTCGAGAAGCCCTTCATGTCCATAAGAGGGCTATAATCTTGGGCGGCATAGGGCCCTGCAAACAGGGAGAGGGGAAGAAGAAGGGTAAGCCAGCGCATGGCTCTCACCCTAGCGCATCGGAGTATTAACCTCGAGGGCTAGTAAAAAGACGCAGAAAAAAGGCCCCTGATATTTTAAGGAGCTCTTTAACGATATCGCCCGCGACTTTCCAGGGGAGATTTTTATATACCTGAAAATAGGGGTGCGCTACGGCACGCAATGGATACGTTGTCATATAAAGTATTATATCATAATATTTACATTATGTTAACAATAAATTTATGTCACTAACGCTAAAGGTGTTGCGAATTATCCATTGCGCATGAAGCCTCCTTCGTTTTATAACTATACAAATGATAAAACCCTCCCCTCGCCGCTTCTTAAACGTCTTTCTCCTCGCGCTGCTCAATCTCTCAGTGATGACTAGTTTGCGCAATCTGCCGATTGTCTCCGAGTATGGGTTTGCCTCAATTACCCTCTATGTGTGCGTCGCGATCGCCTTTCTCTTCCCCTCGGCCCTCGTCTCGGCTGAGCTCGCAACCGGCTGGAACCGCCCCGGCGGCGTCTATGTCTGGGTGCGGGAGGCGTTTGGCCCCAAATGGGGGTTTTTCGCCATCTGGATGCAGTGGATTCACAACGTCACCTGGTTCCCTGCCATCCTCTCCTTTTCAGCGACTACGTTGGCCTACCTCATCAACCCCGCCCTCGCCTCGAATAGCACCTATCTCATCTCCTTCATTTTGGTCGGCTTTTGGAGCGTCACCTTTTTCAACCTCTTTGGCCTCAAAACCTCGAGCTGGTTCTCCGCCCTGGGCGTCATCGCCGGCACCATCATCCCCGGCATCTTATTGCTCTGTCTCGGCATCGCTTGGTATGTGGGCGGCCACCCCATCCAAATTCCTCTCACCGCGTCTGCGCTCATCCCCCCTCTGCACAACATCCAAAACCTGGTCTTCATCGCCGGCCTTTTCCTCGCCTTCGGCGGCCTGGAGGTCTCGGCCGCCCACGCCAAAGAGGTGCAAAACCCGCAGCGCGACTACCCCCGCTCCATCCTCCTCGCCGCCGTCGTCTCGCTCCTCATTTATGCCCTCGGCGCCCTCTCCATTGCGATCATCATCCCCCGCGCCGATATCAGCCTCGTCGCCGGTCTCATGGAGGCGTTCCAACGCTTCCTCCCCACCTTTGGCCTCGAATGGGCTCTCGGAATCTTGGCCCTCATGATTGTCTACGGCGCCATCGGCGAGCTCAACGCCTGGATCATCGGCCCCGTCCGCGGCCTCCACGCCACCTCCAAACACGGCGACCTCCCCCCCGTCTTCCAAAAGCTGAACAAGCGGGGTATTCCAGCCAACCTCCTCTTCTTCCAGGGGGCGATTGTCACCGTCGCCACCTTCGCGTTCCACTTCATGCCGTCCGCCTCGAGCGCCTTTTGGATCTTAAGCGCCATGTCGGCCCAGCTCTACCTGGTGATGTACTTCTTGATGTTCTTGGCCGCCATCAAGCTCCGCTATTCCCACCCCCAAGTCATCCGCGCCTATCGGATCCCGTACCACATGCCCGGCATCTGGATCGTCGCCGGATTTGGGGCCATTAGCTCCCTCTTTGGCTTTTGCCTCGGCTTTGTCCCTCCCGGTCAACTCGACACCGGCAGCCTTCTCTTCTACGAGTGTTTCCTGGGGATCGGCATTGCGGCGATGAGCTTCATCCCCGTCTTGATCTACAAGTACCGCAATCCGTCTTGGCGCCCCCACAATTATGAACCGTAAATCGACTTACCCGATTGCGCCCCTTATCCTGAACCGCTGGTCGCCCCGCGCGATGACCGGCGAGTCGCTGAAAGAAGCCGACTACCTCCCCCTCTTTGAGGCCGCACGGTGGGCCCCCTCTTGCTACAACGAGCAGCCCTGGCTCTTCCTCTACGCACCGCGCGAGAGCGCCTTTTTCGAGCTCTACCTTTCCCTCTTGGTCCCCTTTAACCAAGCGTGGGCCTCCAAAGCGGCTCTATTGGGCATCTCGCTCTCCCATACCTCCTTTACCAAGACTGGCAAACCGTCCGAAACGCACGGCTATGATACCGGCGCCGCTTGGGAAAACCTCGCCCTAGAGGGGTCGCATCGGGGTCTTGTGGTGCATGGGATGGGGGGCTTCGACTACGCTAAAGCGAGAACGCTCCTAGAGATCCCCGCCTCGTATCAGGTGCATGCGATGTTTGCAGTCGGCAAACCGGCTCCCAAAGAGACGCTACCCGCTGATTTGCAGGCGCGCGAAACCCCCTCAGATCGCAAGGAGCTCTCCGAAATCTGTCGCATAGGCAAGTTCTGAAAATAAAAAATCGAGCGGGCCTAGCGGCCCTGCTCGATCAGAAGATTATAAGCAACAAAGGGTTGCTGGTTACTCAGCAACTGCGGCGTGAGCTGCGTGGCTCTTCCGACGAGATTTGCGGCGAGATTTTTTCGCTGCTTTTCTCTTGTGACCTTTGCGGTGTGCTTTTTTGTGCGATTTGCGGCTGGCTTTGCGTTTCTTGCCAGCGCGTTTTCTTTTTACTGCCATGATTTCTTTCCTTCCTAATTGCGTTTAGCGATCTCTACGTTCTAGCGGGGAAGCCCCGCGCGCTCGATCTGCCTTACATCTTTAATATACAATTTTTTCCTTTATTAAACAAACATTTGTTGAAAAAATTAATGACTTTCGTGTTTGATTAGTTTTACTAAACTGGTCTCAGAACAGTGTCTGAGTGCCTTTTTCGGTTTGTCAAAAAAAATTTTTGTGATCAAAATGATTCCTTTATCAGAACGGATGCGACCCACCAGTTGGGACCAAATTGTGGGTCAAGATGAGGTCAAACAGACACT
>CAYGOG010000071.1:0-5668 GCA_964351415.1 uncultured bacterium
GGTTGAGCGAGCGGGCGTTGGGGCGCATCGGGATGGTGTAGAAGAGGTGCGGCCACGTGTTCTGGTAGAGGGGCGGCAAGCCGGAGGTTTCGGAACCGAAGATCAGCAGATGGTTGGGCTGGTATTGGAGTTCTGAGTAGGGCCGTGTGGCATGGCTCGAAAAGAAGGCGAAGGGGGCGGTTTGGCCGGCGAGGTAGGCGGGTAGGTCGTCAATTTCGGTGGGCGAGATGTGCTCCCAATAGTCGAGCCCGGCGCGTTTCATGTGGCGGCTGGCGGTGGAAAAACCGAGGGGGCGCACGAGGATGAGCTGCGAGCCGGTCACGGCGCAGGTGCGCGCGATATTGCCGGTGTTTTGGGGAATTTGCGGCTGGTAGAGGAGAATACCGAGTGGCATAAAAAATATTCAGTTTTGGAGAGGGATTTTTGCGCAGAATGAAGCGCGGAGACCGACATTGACTTCTTGTAAGTCAATGAGGTCGAGCGCAAAGTTCTGGGCAAAAAGCCCCGAACAAAACTGAATGTTTTTTGTGCCATTCGGTAT
Organism: uncultured bacterium; assembly: GCA_964351415.1. Taxonomy (GTDB): domain Bacteria; phylum Chlamydiota; class Chlamydiia; order Chlamydiales; family SM23-39; genus CAYGOG01. The sequence goes on from CAYGOG010000071.1 coordinate 542, forward strand.
TTAGTTTCAACGGATGAGATCAGTGGGTTCTTCGGCGGCGGGGGGCGTTTCGGCTCGGATGAGCTCCACTTGGAAGATCACGAGCGCGTTGGGCTCGAAGAGGCTTTGCGCGCCGTAGCCGAGGTCGGGGTGGATGTAGAGGGTGCGGATCTCCCCCTCTTTCATGCCGATGATGCCGCGCGCAAGGCCGGGGATCACTTCGTCGAGCGAGATGCGCTCGGCGTCGGGCGATTGTCCGATGATGTCGCCGTTGAGGTAGTGGCCGGTGAATTTCACGATGGGCGAGTTGTACGATTGGACGGCGGCGCCGGTGCCGGGGCGGTCGACGGTATAGAGAAGTTTGCCGTCTTCAAGTGAGTGGGTGTTGGGGTCGGAGGCGTGGTCGTGCAGGTAGGTGAGCGCGAGTTCGAGGTTGGCCTTGGAAAGCTTTTGGAGGTGCTGCTCTTGGAGGTGGGAGAGCCCTTGCACGCACGCCTCTTCGCTCATGGGGGAGTCTTTCCCTTCGGAGGATTCTTGAAGGCCGCGGACAACGGCCTCCAGGTCGAGCGGGACGCCCATCTCTTTCAGGTTTTCGCCGATCATGTGCCCCATCGCCTCGGAGATCTTGGCGACATTTTGGGTTTCGGGAGCGGCGGCGAGGAGGAGGGCAAGGAGAATCATTGTGTGTTCCAAAGGGTGGTGAGTTCGACGACGAGTTGGCGCAAGGGAAGCGTGCGCTGCTCGCGGTTGGCGAGGTGTTTGAGGACGATTTCCCCGCGGGCGAGCTCTTCGGATCCGAGGAGCAACGCATAGGTCGCATTGAGGCGGGTCGCGTGTTGGAGCGCGGTGCCGATTTTTTTGGAGTGGAGGTCGAGTTCGGTGGGGATCCCTTCGCGGCGGCAGGCGAGGGCGTGCTGGAGGGCGTGGCTGCGCGCTTCTTCGCCGAGGGGCACGAAGTAGAGGAACGGATGGGGCGCAGGAGGGAATGGGCCGCCAGAGGCGAGGAGGGTTTGCAAGATCCGCTCGATGCCGGTGCCAAACCCGACGCCGGGGAGGTCGGGCCCCCCAAATTGGGACATGAGGCCGTCGTAGCGGCCGCCCGCGCCGACGGTGTTTTGCGCGCCGAGGTGCTGCGTGACGATCTCGAAGACGGTGTGGTGGTAGTAGTCGAGGCCGCGGACGATTTTGTCGTCCATCTGGTACGGGATGTGGAGCGACTCGAGGAGGTGGCAGAGAGTGGCGAAATGCGCTTTCGAGGCGGGAGAGAGGTGGTGGAGGATGGAGGGAGCTGTGGCGACGAGTTCTTTGTCGGCTGGGTCTTTCGAGTCGAGGATGCGGAGCGGGTTTTTCTCGAAGCGGATTTGGCTCTCGGGCGATAGGCGCGCGAGGTGGGGACGAAAATAGTCTTGGAGCGCGGTGCGGTAGGCGTCGCGGGTGGCGGTGTCGCCGACGGTGTTGACGAGAACGACGAGGTCGCGCAGGCCGAGACGGCGGTACGTTTCGAGGAGGAGGCTGATGATCTCGACGTCTTGCTCAGGCGAGCTGACGCCGACTGCTTCGGCGCCGAATTGGTGGTGTTGCCGGTAGCGGCCCGACTGGGGGCGCTCGTAGCGGAACATGGGGCCGATGTAGAAGAGCTTGTGGACGGGCCCCTTTTCGAGCAGGCGGTCGTCGATGAGGGCGCGCATGACGGCGGCGGTCCCTTCGGGGCGGAGGGTCATGGAGCGGCCTCCCCGATCGTTGAAGGTGAACATCTCCTTGGTCACGATGTCGGAGGTTTCGCCGACGCCGCGGTCGAAGAGCTCGGTGCGCTCGAAGAGGGGCGTGCGGATTTCATGAAAGCCGTACTCGAGGGCGGTTTTGCGCAAGATCGATTCGGCCCACTGCCATACGTAAGAGGCGCGCCACGGCTCATCGGCACACGTGGGGAGAATGTCGAACGTGCCCTTCGGAATCTGAAATTGGGACATGAGCGCCATTGTACATCAGTTGGCGGAAAATTTCAAAAGAGGTTGACATGTGGGGTAAATCCGATTTAGGCTCTTGATTTGCTTATGAGCGTTTTGAACCTTTTCAAGCCGGCCCCTTACCTCGAAGAGATTCAAGACCAGTCTCTTATCGATCGAAATTACCGCTACTGGCGCATGCGGACGTTTATCTCGATGTACCTGGGGTATGCGCTCTACTATTTCACGCGCAAGAGCTTTACCTTTGCGATGCCCGGGATGCAGGAATCGCTCCACATGACCAAGTTTGAGCTGGGGCTGTTGGGCAGCATCTTGAGCTTGAGTTACGGCGCGAGCAAGTTCTTAAGCGGCATTTTGGGCGACCGGTCCAACCCGCGCTATTTCATGTCGATCGGCATGATTTTAACCGGCATACTGAATATTTTATTTGGCTTTTCGTCGGTGTGGTGGGCGTTTGCGCTCTTCTGGGGCTTGAACGGATGGTTTCAAGGATGGGGTTGGCCCCCGTGCGCGAAGCTGTTGACCCATTGGTATTCGACATCCGAGCGGGGCCGCTGGTGGAGCGTTTGGAACACGTCCCACAATATTGGCGGTGCGCTGATTCCGATTTTGGCCACGTTTATGGTGAGCCACTATGGATGGCGCTACGCGATGTACGCACCGGGCGTGCTGTGCATCTTGGGCGGTTTTTACGTGATGGCCCGTCTGCGCGATACGCCGCAGTCGCTTGGGCTGCCGTCGATCGAGAAGTTTCGCAACGACTATTCGGGATCGAAGACCGAGGTGGAGCGAGAATCGCTTCCCGCCCGCGAAATTTTGATGAAGTACATCTTGAAAAACCGAGCGGTGTGGCTGCTCGCGTTCTCCTATTTCTTCGTCTACTTTTTGCGCACCGCGCTCAACGACTGGAGCATGTTTTACTTGGTCGAGTCGAAGGGGTATTCGGCGTTTGTCGCGGGGAGCTGCGTCTGTTGGTTTGAGATCGGCGGCTTTGCCGGCAGTTTGGCGGCGGGCTGGTCTTCCGATATTTTGTTTAGAGGGCGCCGTACGCCGGTGAATGTGCTCTTTTTGATGGGAACGCTGCTGTCGATTTTGGCGTTCCAATTTTTAGGGGTGGGATCGCCGATTGTGGACTCGCTCTTTATGTTTGCCTTTGGCTTTTTCATCTTTGGCCCCCACATGTTGATGGGAATTGTCGCCACCGAGTTGTCGCACAAGAAGGCGGCGGCGACGGCGACCGGATTCATTGGGTGGATCGGCTATGCCGGCGCGGCGGCGGCGGGCGGTCCGTTGGGCGCACTTGTGAAAGAATGGGGCTGGGACAGCTTCTTCATTGCGATCACCCTCTGTTCTTTGCTTGCGATGGTGCTGCTGATTCCGCTATGGTCGATCCAAAAGGCGCGTCAGCCTGCTGAGAGTTAGCATTGAGTTGGGTTCCCCTCCACGTCCATTCGCAATACTCGATCTTAGATTCAACCGCGTCGGTTGAGGCGCTGGCAGCGCGCGCCAAGCGGGATGGCCTTAAAGCACTTGCGTTGACCGACGCCGGCAATTTGTACGGCGCAGTCGACTTTTACAAGGCGTGTAAAGCCGAGGGTGTCAAGCCGATTTTGGGGTGCGAATTGTGGCTCGCCCCCGGCGCGCGGACGGAGAAAAAAAAGATCCCCGACATGCAGAACGGCTATCCGCTTGTGCTGCTGGCAAAAAATCAAGAGGGGTACCGCAACCTCTGCAAGCTGTCGTCGATCGCATTTCTCGAGGGGTTTTATTACCAGCCCCGCATCGACCGCGAGGTGCTGGCCCGACATGCCCAAGGGCTGATTTGCCTGAGTGGCCCGCTCAGCGGCTGGATTCCGCAATTGATTGCGCAGGGAAAAGAGGTGCGCGAGGAGGTGGCCTGGTTTCAGCGGCTCTTCGGCGACGATTTTTACTTCGAGTTACAGCGGCATCCGGCGTGTGACGAGGCGCTGCAGCAAGAGTCGTGGCTCTTACAGCGGCATCGCGAGTATGTGGAGCTGCAGGAAAAGGTCAACCAGCAGCTTGTGCGATTGGGGCAAGAGTGCGGCGTCCGCTGTGTGGCGACGCAGGATATCCACTACATCGAGCGGGACGACTGGCGCGCACACGAGATTTTGCTCAACATCATGTCGGGCGAACCGGTGGAGATGTGGGAGCGCGATTCGCGCGGCATGCCGAAAAATCGGACGCCCAATCCGAAGCGAGATACCCTCCCGACGCACGAGCTCTACTTTAAATCGCCCGCGGAGATGGCGGCGCTCTTCCGCGATCTGCCCGAGGCGCTCGAAGAGAGCGTCCGGATCGCCGAGAAGTGCCACGTCGAGCTCGACTTCAAGGCGCGCCACTATCCGGTGTTTGTGCCGCCCGCACTCGAGGGCAAGTCCTATTCCGTCGAAGAGCGGCGCGTAGCTGCGGAAGAGTATTTGCGCGAGTTGTGTCTACAGGGGATCGAGCGGCGCTACACCGCAGAGCGGCTCGCCTGCGTTGCGGTCAAGTACCCGGGGCGCGATCCGAAAGAGGTGGTGCGCGACCGGTTTGAGTACGAATACAAGATTTTGACATCGAAGGGGATGAGCGACTACATGCTCATCGTCTACGACTTCATCGCATGGGCCAAGCGCAACCGCATTCCGATGGGGCCGGGGCGGGGATCGGCCGCCGGCTCGATCATCGCGTACGCAATGGGGATCACCGACATTGAGCCGCTCCGGTTCCACTTGTTCTTCGAGCGATTCATCAACCCCGAGCGGGTCTCGTATCCCGATATCGACGTCGATATCTGCATGGATCGGCGCCAAGAGGTGATCGAGTATGTCATCCAACGGTACGGCAAGGATCGGGTGGCGCAGATCATCACATTTGGCACGATGAAGGCGAAGATGGCCATTCGCGACGTGGGGCGCGTGTTGAACGTGCCGCTGCCCAAGGTGAATCAGATCGCCGCGCTCGTGCCCGAAGATCCGACGATGACTCTCGAAAAGGCGTTTGAGATCGACCCCGAGTTGACGCGGCTGATGCAGAGCGACGAGGAAGCGCGCCGCGTCCTCGAGATGGCAAAGCGGTGCGAAGGCTCCATCCGCAACACGAGCATCCACGCCGCAGGGATGATCATCTCGGGCCCCCCCATTACCGATCTGATCCCGGTATGCACCGCAAAAGATTC
>CAYGOG010000072.1:0-5613 GCA_964351415.1 uncultured bacterium
CGTGTACGTGGTGAAAAAGTTGGTGGGGTAGATGGCGCGGAGGGTGGCGAGGGCATCTGCAAAAGGCGCGGGATCGGGCGGGAGGACGACGCCGATCGCATCGTGGCGAAATCGCCTGTAGATGGTTTGCGGCGTTTGCTGTTTCCACCGGTTGTGTTGCCAGAGCCACTCGCCGGGCGAGGCGAGGATGGCGTCTTGGAGGTGGGTGAGGGCGAGATCCATGAGGCGGGGGATTTCGGCTTCGGCAGGCTGGGTAAGATCGGGGTAAACGGGGTCGGAGTAGCGGATCCGGTAGCCGCCTTTGATGCGGCGGGTGGTGGCGACGAGGATGGGGCTGCCGGTGCGGTAGGCGAGGAGCGCGGGGGCGGTGGAGTTGTAGGCGGTGCGGCCGAGGAACGGGAAGGTGTAGGGACTGCCGGGCATCCCTTGGTCGCCCACGATGCCGAGGAAAGCGCCTTTGCGCAGGTGGCGGAGCCCCTCTTGGAGTGCGCGCCGCGGGTCGATGATGGTGCCCCCATTTTGCTCGCGGATGGAGACGATCCACTTGTAGAGGTGATGGTTTTTGGTGGGCTTGCCGATCGCGACGCCGCGCATGCGCGTGGTGCCGTCGAGGAAGAGCGTTTCCCAATTGGAGAGGTGGCCGCAGAAAAAGATGAGGCCGGTGCCCTTGTTGTGGAGGTCGAGGGCGAGCTCGGGGTTCTCGCATTGGATGACGCGGGAAAAATCGGTTTCGCGGGCAAAGCGGGGATACTCGAGGCAATTGATGGCGAGGTTTTGGAAGGATTGCTTTGCGGTGCGGTGGAGGTCGGCGTTGAGCGCGGGGGCGAGGCTGAGGTTGCTGAGAGTGCGCTTGCGATATGAGCGGAGGCAGTAAAAGCCGAGCGTGCCGAGAAAGCGGCCGAGAGCGTGGATGGCGCGGTAGGGGAGAAAGGAGAGGGGGAAGGTGGCGATGCGGATGAGGTAGTAGGCAGATCTAGACACCGCACGCCTCCATCAGGGAGTCGAGGATGAGGGGGAAGTCGCGGTGCTGAACGGAGGCGCGGATGGCGGCGGCGGAGGCGGGCGTTTTGGGGTGCTGCAGCGCGCGGTGGAGCGCGGCCACAATGGAGTCGAGCTCGAAGAGGTTGTCGATGATCGCCCCTTGGTGCGGCGCGAGGATCTCATGGCCGCCGTTCATGCGAGAGGTAACGACAAAGAGCCCCATGGCGAGCGCTTCGACGGTGACGTTGGCAAAGGGGTCGTAATACGAGGGGATGACGAGCGTGTCGGCTCGCTGATAAAACGGGCGGATATTCGGTTGGGGGCCATAGAAAGTAACGGGGAGGTTTTGCGCGAGATGCTCAAAGTGGCGCTGCTGCCGATCTTTGCCGACGACCGAGAGGTGGTAGCTGTGCGAGGGCAGATGAGAAAGCGCTCGGAGGAGCGGCTCGAGCCCTTTGCGCCGGTAGCCGTTGCCGATGAAGAGGAATTCGTGCCGGTCGTGCGGGATGTGGACGGCGGCATCGGAGGCCATCTCGGTCCACTCGACGCCGTTGTGGAGGACGTGGATCTTCGAGGGGTCGGTGCGGTAGTAGCGGAGCACCTGGTTGCGCACCAGGTACGAGTTGACAAAGAGCGTTTGCAGGGCCGGATTTTCAAAGGCGGCCTTTTCGAGCTCCAAGATTTTGAGGTGCAGAGGGTTGATTGTGCAAAGAAAAGATTTTAGTTGGCCATCCAGGCGGCGGCGGATGTCGAGGTAGGCGGCGTGAACGCCGTTGCCGGCGCGGATGTGCGTTTGATGTCGGTTGCGATCCATGCCGAAGATCAGGTCAGCCGGATGTTTTTTGAGGTGGGCGTGGACAAAGTGGTCGTACTGCTCGAGGCGCCAAAAGGCGGGCCACGGGAGAACGGGTGTGGTGGCCACCGGAATGGGAGAATGGGGGGGCGGCGCGCCGGTTGTGAGGAGGGAGACGGCACAACCGCGCCTGACAAAGGCATCGGCAATGCGGGCGGCATATTTCTCAAGTCCGCCGGGGCGGTTTGCCGCGGATTTCAGAAGGGCGACCCGTTTCACAAATTCTCAGGTAAAAGGGCAATAGTAGACCCTTCGATCCGAATTTTCAATTCCAGCTTTTCTTTGGCGGGGGTGTACAGGCGGAGGCGGGTGAGGTATTTGCGGAAGCGGTTGCGCAGGTAGTCTTCGCGGCTGCTCGCGTGGAGCTCTTCGCCATCATCGCCGCTTTGGGCCATCATCTTGGCGACATAGCGGTCTTCGAGTTCTCGGGGATAGGCGACCTGGACGTTCCACGGCAGAGTGGGGCGCTCTGTCGGGGGAACAGCGAGGATGCAGATTTCGAGGGAATCTTTGACGACGTCGAGAAACGAGCGGCTGACCCCTTGCACGAGGAGGGGTGCGTCGATCATGGGCAAGCCGTTGATCTTTTTGACAAATGCGTTGAAGAGCAAGGGGCAGTTTTCGCGGTTGAGGAGGCGGCTAAAGCGGTAGGGGTAATAGACATTGACGGGGAGCGGTTGGTCGAGCGGCAGCAGATCTTGGCGGCAAAAGTGGATCTTGAGGTCGGGGGCGTGCGGGTCGTTGATTTCGATCGGATCATCGGAGAGGAGCGGCAGAGACACTTTGCGCCAGCTTGCGGGGACGGGGAAGTGCACCTCGTCGGAGCCGCCATTTTTTGCCAGCAGGGCGTCGAGTTCGACGCGGGAGATATCGTTGAGGTTAAAGGTGAGTTTGATCCCCTTGTTTTTCAGCCGCTTGAGGACATCTTCGGGGCCCCGGATGTCGAGGCGGAGCTGATAGGGCTCGACGTCAATGTAGTGGTAGCCGCGGGGGGCTTCGCCGAGCGGGGGGTTGATGATGACGGGGATCGAATCTGTGATGAGTCGAATTTGTTTCAGCGCCAGGTCGCATGGGGCTACGTGATAGAGCACTTTCGGCAGATCGAAGCGCCCGTCGCGCGAGATAAGATCGTCGCGGGTGACGCGCAGGTTCCATTCAGAGGGTTGGTCGGCGGCGTCGAATTGCACGAGGAGGTCTTTGCCGGTCACCTCTTCGATGAATTGCCGATCGCCGGTGATCGTGAGCGAGATTTTGGTGTTGAGAAAGCCGTCGGGGCCCAGTCCCTGCAGCGTCATGTCGGCGGGGAGATTCAAGATGCGCACGGGGATGTCGGAGAGGGTTGTCGTCTCTCGAATCGAGGCATTGGTGACCATCCAGATCACCATCGCGATCACAAGTGAGATCACCTTGCGCGGCCAATGATTGGTTAGCCATTTCATGTGCGCAGCCAATTTAAAATGGGGAATCGGCGCGGCGCTGGGGCTTCGATTGTGGCGGTGGCGAAGATGCTCCGCAAGATCCCCTTGAAGCGGTCGATCTTGATACCGGGCGTCATGACCCCTTCGCGGGCGATCGAAACGCGCCCCGTCTCTTCGGAGACGACGATCACCACGGCGTCGGTTACTTGGCTCAAGCCGAGGCCTGCGCGGTGGCGCGTGCCGGTGGAGCGGCCCACTTGGCTCGCATCTTCGGCAAGCGGCAAGATGACGCCGGCGGCTAGGATCGTCTGATTGCGGATCAACACAGCGCCGTCGTGGAGCGGTGTATTGGGTGCAAAGAGCGTTTCGATCAGCTCGGAGGTAAAGTTGGCCTGCAGCGAGATCCCTTTGGCGCAGTACTCTTGTAGCGAGTCCTCTTTTTCGAGCGCGATGAGGGCGCCGATGCCCCGTTCGCTCATCCGGTACACCGATGTTCCCAGTTGATCGAGAAAGCGGTCGAGTTCGCTCATCTCGCGATAGCGCCTTCCGCGGACGCTTAACTTCGAAAAGGCGAGTCGAATTTCGGGGTGAAAAATAATGAGGATCGCGGTGAAGGCAACCTCACCGGTGAGCACCATGATCCGGTGCAGGACGGGCAAGTTGAGCCAGCTCGAGATGCCCAACACCACCAGAAAGGCGAACAAGCCGACGACCAAGTCCATCGACTTGGTGTTCCAAAAAAACGAAAGGAGGAAGTTGAGCATGAAGGCGATGATCGCCACTTCGAAGAAAGGTGTGATTTTGAAGAAAAGCTCCATCGAAAATGCCAGTGCAGAGAATAGCGATCAGACGCGTAGAAATCAAGTGTCAGAGCCGGTGGCGTGGCGGAGCGCATAGTAGGCGTTCATGAGACTAAAGCTCGCCTGGTTTTGCTGGTCGCGCGCAAGGGCGAGCGCATTGACTGCGTCGCGGTAGTCGAGCGGCGGAATCCGCCCCACGGTGAGCCGCTCTTTTGCATCGCCAACCGCTTGGAGCGCTACCTGCACCGCTTCATCCGCTGAGGCGTACGAGAAGAGCGCCTCTTCCAGCTCATAGAGCGCATTGCGCACTTCGACGTCCACGTGTTGCCGCGCTTCGCGGTAGGCGAGTTTGGCCGCGCGTAGGGCAGCTTTCGTCTCGTTGATCTCGTGCTCGCGCGCAAAGCTGTCGAAGAGCTTCCAATTGAGCGTGATGCCGCCCACCCATCGATAGGGCTCGTTGAGGAAGTTGCGCGCTCCCAGGTCTTCGTCGTTATAGGAGAAGCGGGCATACGCGCCGACTTCGGGCAGATACGTTCCCTGCTTCATCCGGACGACCTGCTGAGCCGCTTCCATTTCTTCCGCGCGCTCTTTGAGAATCGGGCGCTGCTCTTCGGCCTGCGTATAGTAATGCAACACTTCCAATTCGGAAAAGACGAGCAGTTGACGCGATGCATCGAGCCGCTCGATTTGCCGCGCGAAGTTCATCCCTTTGATCAGGGGCAACTTCAGCGCAATAGGAGGGATGGAGGCGAGGGGAAAGCGGTTCGATTCCAAGGAGAGTTGAGGCTCGAGCATCGGGTCGATGCCGAGGTTGAGGATGAGCGCATTGCGCGACGACTTGAGATTGCGCAGGGCGGTGTAGTAGCTCGAAATAGCGTTGGCGACGGCCGCCTTGCTCCGGTTGAATTCGAGCGAAATGGTGGTGCCCGCTTCGAGGCGCCGCTGCTCGATCTCCATCGCATAGGAGAGATAGTCCACCGTTTCGCGCCGGATGTCCATGGTGTTTTCATAGAGCGCAACGGCGTAAAAGCTTTGCCGAAGGGCGAAGAGAAGGTCGTTGAGGGAGCCGGCATAGCGCGCGTGGGCCGCCTCCTCCTCGTTGCGGCGGGCGCGCAGATCGAAGAGTAGGTGAGGGGAGAAGAGGGGTTGTGTGACGTCGAAGCTGCTCCAGTAGCCGTGTTTGAAGAGGCCAAACTCAGTCGAATAGATGTCGAGGTAGAGCTCGGAGCGCTGCGATTGCCGATACTCAGCCGAGTAGGTGATTTGGGGAAACCAGCGGGAGTAGGCCTCTTGGGTCCGCTCATGGGCGCCAATCTCCCGCTGCTCTGTGATCAGGTAGAGGGGATTGTGTTCCTGGGCGATCCCTTCCGCCCGATCGAGCGTCAAGCTCGAAAGGCAGAGATCGCCGGCTGCTAGCAGTGAGAAGAATGCCCCCATAACCCCGATATAGGAGCCAGGGGGAGTTATTGACAAGTTGGGATGTTTGTGAAAACATACCGCTATTAGTTGAAAAGTAGCCTTTTGGGCTAGCGCGAAAACTCTCGCGGTTCAACGATCGCAA
>CAYGOG010000073.1:0-5526 GCA_964351415.1 uncultured bacterium
ATTGTGTCCCCACCCTTTACCCCCGCGACTCTTCTCTTTGGCACCCAAAAGAATTGCAACTTCTTCAGGTTCAGCCATTTGAGTTCAATGCAAGAGAGTTTTTGGAGATCCTCGGTTCCACGCATCGACGTTTTTTGGACGACGGGTTCACCGGCAGCGGTCTCAGCAATGCGACCTATGAAACCCTCAAAGCTTGGTACCGTGAATTGCGCCCCCGATTCCGTCCCTTGCGCCTTCCCATCGAAGGAGGGAACTGTCATCTCTTCATAGATGCCCGAGGAGAGACCCAGGCTCTCGTAGGGCGTCATTCTGTCATCCTATGTATGATGGCCCTGAAGAAACAGGGGTATTTCACTCGCGAAAGACTCAAAAGACATGCAGAGGAACCCGTACGCGAAAAGTTTGTCCAATGGGCCAAAGAAATGGGGAGTGACCCCAAGGAATTACAAGCAGTCTATCGAATTGCCAAGGGAAAGATCGCAGAAGCGTTGAATGCTCCTGTCACAGTGCTCTATCAGCAGGAATACCACCTCGACATGTTTGCACATCCCATTGGACAAGGAGACGACATCCTGCTCAACAGTGCAACCGAGACTCTTGCATTCCTCCGCACTCGTGACCTTGGCATTAGTGATCGCCTAAAAAGCGAGTATCGGCACGGCGTCTCGGCTCTCAAACTTCGCGACGCCCTATTTGTGCAAAAAAATCACCATCGGCTGACCAAACGGGGATTCCGCGTCATTCAAGTTCCGGCCGTGTTTCCCCATCCTACGCTGGGGCTCAACCTCATCAATGGCATTACCATCCATTTACCCAGAGGGCCTGAGTTTGCGATTCTCAGGGCAGTTCCGATATTTAAAACACTGATCGCCAAATTTTGGGAGCGGGTCCAAAAAGCTGTACCGACAGCCACTCTAAGAGAGATCGGACCCTCTGCGCATTCGGACCTGTTCAAGTTGAAAGCGGGGCTCCACTGCCTCGTCGCCGGCATTTAATAGCGCCCTTGCACTCTACATCTGCGCGGTGATAGGATCTTCCCTCCATGTCGATTTCGAGTGTGTCCACCGCCTTTTATAGAGTCAGCCCTCCGGCTGTGCTTCCGGAGGATTTGGGCTCTCTGATCGATCTATTTGCAACGGCACAAGACCCGTATGATCTGCTGGACTCGTTTTGCGAGCGCGAACGGACCGTTGCCTTTCCTGGTGACAACGCGCAACGACTGCAACTGTTTGGCACGATCATCGGTCGTCTGGGCAAAGATGCGAGCCCCCTGCTCGATCTCCCGTCGTTCTCCCGTTTGCGGGAGACTGACCCAAAAGCCTGGAACTTTTTGATCGACCAAATGGGGTTTGCCGACACGCGTTGGCTTGCCATCGCCTTCTTTCCCTGCACTGAACGGAGAGCTCGCATCTGGGCCCGTAGTCCTACGCCCCCCTACACCTCAAAATGGGTCCTCAACCATCTTTTGCCCGACGCGGCGGATCTCGACCGCGATACCTGTTTTTACCTTGCCTCTTCGGCTGACCACCACAAAGAATGGAAAAGTCTTGCCACATTTTTGCGTCCACAGAGCCTCGAAACGCAAGCCCTCATCCTGGGCGCCATCGACACACTCAGAGAGTATTCACGAGCCCCATGAAAGTTACGAAGCGACGCGAGAGGGGGCCTCTCGTGAAGGCAGGAGCCAGTAGACCGCAGCGAGCCACCCGACGAAGACTGCCACCCCGAGGCCGTTGACGAGCGGCAGGATCCCGATGCCGGGGATCAGCTGGAGCCCCAGGAGGAGCAGGGACGCAAAGGCCTTCGCCGTACGGTAGGCAAAGACGTCGATGATCGCCTTCGCCCGATACTTTTCGTCGAGCTGGAGCGGTACCCAGAGCATCTCGCGGATCACGCCAAAGAGGGAAAAGTCGACCGACTTGGTCACCGCTAGGACGATCGCCGCCATGGCAAAGGTGGGATTGAGTGTGAGGAGGCCCGTGAGGGCGAGCAGCGCGACCGGAATGATAAAGTGCGCGCGGCGCAGGCCGATGGTATGCACGAGGAAGACACCCCCGATGAGCTGGAAGAGGAAGCTGAGGAGGTTCATCGCTCCAAAGACGCGGCCTGCCAGCTGGGTGCGCAAATCCACCAAATGCTCGGCCTGTGCAAGGAAGAACTGAAACCGGTAGTCGGCCAACGCAACGGTGATTTGCATGAAGATGACGAGGAGCAGCACGCCGAGGAGGGTGCGGTTGCGGCCGATCATGCGGATCGCCTCTGTGGCGGAGCCGGAAGCCGCTTCGCGGTAAGTGTGCGCGCGGCTGTGGCGGAAAGCCGCCCAGAAAGCCGCCCCTATGATCGCATAGAGGAACGGGCTGATCCAAAAAAAGCGGGCTGTGCCGATGAGGGGCGCCATAAAGGCGGGCACAAAGCTACCGGCGAGCGAGCCGAGCGATCCCATGAGGTAGAGAACGCCGTAGAGCACGCGGGCGCGCTCCATCGAGATGGTCGCGTGGATCATCGACCAGAGCTGTTTGTACATGAGGAGGATGTAGATCTCCTTCCATGCAAGTTGCAGAAAGAGAAAAGGCGCAAAATGGGGCGTTACGAGCGGCGAGAGGGCGTTGACGACGACGACGCCCGCAATGATGCGCCCCATCATCGAGACGGGCCCCAATGTGGGTAAATAGCGGTTGTAGAGCCAGATGATCAGGAAGTTGAGCGGCACCGTCCCCATCCACACCCACGGAAATGCCTCAGGGCCGTATGCCGTGACAAAGAGCGCGTTGAGCGCAGGGCGGGTGATCGAGTACTCCATCGCAATGCAGAAGCCCGCAATCATCGAAAACAAGAGAAAAAAGCGCTCTGTTCTCGACAGGAGGTTAGACATAGGGCGACTCGAGGAAGTTGACGAGCGCAAGGTCGTGTTTGGGGGAGATGTACACCCAGTTCATCGCCGTCTCGGGCATTTTCAGCAGGAGATCGGAGCACTCGTGGGCGCGGCAAATGGTCACATGGCGCCGCGAGACCGGGAAGGTCATGGCAGGTCCTGTGCAGGGCGCGGGAAACTCCCACTCCATCTCCCCTTGTTTCAGCCCCTCGCGGGAGCGGAATGCCTCGAGCTGCGCAGCTGTGATTCCCGACGGCAGTTGAATCGCGCGGAATCTGTGTTGGCGGAAGATGACGCAGCGGGCATCCTCGTGCCCAGGGCTGCGGGGATCTTTGGCCGCTCTCGAAAGGGCCGTGATCACATCGGTATCGCTTAAGTCGAGGTACTCTTGCACGCCCGCGCGGCTTAAATGGCCATACACTTCGCTTAAAAACCGGCGCAGGTGGAAGTTGTAGGCCTTCACCGAGGAGTACTGATAGACGCGCCGATGCATAAAGTGGCGCGCGAGCAGGAGCGCCTCGCACGACTCCAGGCCGTTTTCATCGATGCCGAGCTCAAACGTCTCGTTCCCCTCTTCTGGGACCGGCAAGACGCGGAGCGTTTCAATCAGCTGATGGTAGTCGAACAGGCCATACCCCACCCCTGTGCTCTTCGCATCGCGCAAGAGGTAGTCGATCCGGTCGGCGCCAAAAAAGCTGCCCGTGATCATCTCCGATACAATCCGCTCCCAGGGAGTAAAAGCGCCCCTTTTCCAATGGGCTTCACCCACGGCTACCTTCTGGATATCTTCCAAAATATTGCGCGAGATCAGATCTTCGTGATAGGCGGGGGCCTTGCGCAGGCGGTCCCAAACAGGGGCCAACTGTGGGCTTTCCATGATTTTGAGAGTCCAGTCCTCGTGCCCCCCTTCTGGCAAGAGCTCCTTTTCAGCCACATGGGAAAAGGGCAAATGGCCCAAGTCGTGGCAAAGGGCTGCCATCCGCAACACCCGCCGCCAGTACAAATACTCGCCCGACCCTTTCCGAGGCACAAAATGAAACACGTCGGGGCGGATCGATTTGCACACCTTTTCAAACATCAAGGTCGCAACCGCCATGACGCCGAGCGAGTGCTCAAAGCGGGTGTGGGTCGCCCCCGGGTAGACCAAGTAGGCGCATCCCATTTGGTGGATGTAATGCAAACGCTGAAACGGAAGCGAGTCGATCAGCTCTTTTTCGTACTCGTCAAAGGGGATAAACCCGTGAACCGAGTCAAAAACTTTCTTTTCAGAGGAGAGAAAATCTTTTGTCATGAGCCCTCATGAGGCTATCCCGGTATTCGATGGCGTTGATTTTTAGAGTTTTTTTTCGCAAATTTTAAAGTCGCTTCGCAGGCCCTACTTGAATAAGTAGGCCAAGAAGCGACTTTAAAATTTGAGGAAAAAGGCTCAAAAAGCATGTCTCTCGAATATTGGGATAGGCTCATTATCGCCCACGCACTCAATCCGGTCTAGGCTTACTCTCTGCGATGTAGGTCGCGCTCACCCGCACAAACTCGGCTTTGCGCTGTAACTCCTTGAGGTTCCGCGCTCCCCCGTACGTCATGCCGCTTCTGAGTCCCCCTAGAAACTCTTCGATCAGCTCCTCGGCAGATCCCGAAATAGGGGCCCAAAAGTCGATCCCTTCCGCCACCGTATTTTTTTTCAGGCCCCCATAAAAATCATTTTGAAAATCGGCGCTCGCCTGACCGCGGAATTTTGCCTTGCCATCCTTTTTGGGGGCGGCGCTTTCGTTCGTCAAAGCAAACCGTTTGCCCAACATCACCGTGCTTGCACCCGCAGCTAAGGCCAACACCACATCGCGACTCGAGCGAATGCCGCCGTCGGCAATCAGCGGCACCCGCAGCTTCTCCGCCACCTGCGCGCACTCCATCACCGCCGTAAATTGCGGCACCCCAAAACCGGTCACCATGCGGGTCGTACAGGCGGCGCCGGGCCCCACGCCCACCTTCACCGCATCCGCCCCGGCATTCACCAGGTCGTGGTAGGCCATGGCCGTGCAGGCATTGCCCGCAATCACCTGTGTGTCGGGAAACGCCTTTTTCAGGTCCCGAATCAGCCGCAGCATCTTGTCCGAGTGACCGTGGGCCACATCGATGCACACCCCGGCCGCCCCCAAGTCGAGCAGCTCCTTCGTCTCATCCAGCTTCAAAAGCCCGCACGACACAAAGCACTTTTGGCCATACTTCTTCACCCATTTCTTTTGCTGATCCATCGTCGTAAAGCGGTGAAAAATCGGCACAGATCCGCGCGCAATCAACACATCGGCCAGCGCATCGCCAATCACCGTGTCCATATTCGCGGCGACAAGGGGCATCCCCACTTTAATATTGCGAGTCAGCCACGTCTCGAGAGAGGGCTCCGTGCGAGACGGAATGTTGTTGAATTGCGGCACAAGCGCCACATCGTCGTAAGTCAGCGCCTCTCGAATGATCCGTTCCATGAAAACTCCCAGAAACTCTATCCTAACACATGCATTAAATCGCTTTCCATTAAAATGGCCTTCCATGACCCTCCCCATCTCAGTCTGTATCCTCACCCGCAATTGCGCCTCCACCCTCCCCGCAACCCTCGACTCCTGCCGCCCCTACCCCGAGGTCCTTCTGCTCGACAATGG
>CAYGOG010000074.1:0-5457 GCA_964351415.1 uncultured bacterium
TGGTAAGCCGCTCGAGCCCAATGCCGAAGCCGCCGTGGGCGGGCATGCCATACTTAAAGATCGAGAGGTAGTCGGTGAAGTCGGCCGGATTGAGGTCTTTGGAGCGGATCCCTTCGACCATCGAGTCGTAGGTGTGGCGGCGCTGTCCGCCAGAGGTGATTTCGGTGCCGGCGCAGAGGAGGTCAAAGGTGTTGGTGAGGGTGGGATGGGCTTCTTGGGGCGCTGCGTAGAAGGGGCGTTTGGAGGCGAGCCAGTCGGTGACGAAGACGAGGTCGGTGCCGTGCGTTTGCCGGGCCCAGGCGCAGAGTTCGCGCTCCGCGGCGGGAGAAAGGTCGGGTTCCGAGCGTTCGTCGATTTGAGAGCGTTGGAAATAGATTTCTTGAGCTTGCTGGAAGGTGATGCGGGGGAACGGGACGTTCTCGGGGCATTGGATGAGGGGATTGCCGAGGGTGAGCAGCTCGGGGGCGGCGTGTTTTTTCAGATGTGCGACGATAAACTTGATGCACCCTTCTTCGATGTCGAGGATTTCGTGCCAATGGCGGAAGAACCCCATCTCAAACTCGAGCTGTTTCCCTTCGGAGAGGTGGCGCGTGGTATGGGAGGGCTCAGCGCGGAAGAACGGCATGAGGGCGAAGACGCGTTCGTTGACGCCGACCATGATCTGTTTGTAGAGCTGGGACGATTGGGCGAGAGTGGCCGGTTGTCCAAAGTAGTCGACGCGAAAAAATTCGGCTCCCCCTTCTGAGGAGGCGCCGATGAGGTTGGGGCCAAAGTATTCGACGGCGCCCACATGGTCGTGCATGTAGAGGCGGTAGGCGTGGGCAATTTCGGCTTGGATCTTGAAGACCGCTTGGAGTTGCCGGTTGCGTAGGCTGATGGGCCTGTGGTCGAGGATAAAGTCGAGATCCGAGGGGATCTCGGGCTTGACGTACTCGACGGGGGGCACTTCGCGGATCGGATTGTCTACCTTGAGTTTGGCGTGGGTGAGTTCCACCTTGAATACCGACTCAGAGGGGACGACGGTGCCTTGGATATGGAGGATCGATCCGGGCTGTAGCCCCTCGAGCCGCGCGAGCTCTCCCTTATCCTCGAGGACCGCCTGGAGAAAGCCGGTGCGGTCGCGGAGGATGAGAAACGTGAGCTTGCCAAAGGAGCGGAGGTTATTCAACCACCCCTGGACAACGACTTGTTTCCCGATGTGTTGGGGGAGATCGCGGGCAAGGGTGCGGCTCATGTATGCGCCATCTGTTCGAGTGTTGCTTTGTGGCTGAGGCGCACTTGGCCCCGATCGTTGATGTCGAGCACCTTCACGGTGATCATATCGCCCTCTCGAAACGGCGCATCTTGGACAGTGGCGAGCCGCTTGTGGGAGATTTCGGAGATGTGGCAGAGCCCTTCCTTGCCGGGGAGCACTTCTACGAAGAATCCGAACTCTTTCACCGAGGTGATGCGGCCGGTGTAGGTTTTGCCGATTTCGACGTCGGTGGTGAGGCCGAGGACGATCTCGCGCGCCCGTTTCATCCCCTCTGCGCTTTGCGAGGAGAGGCTGACGAGGCCGTTGTCGTCGATGTTGATCTCGACGCCGGTCTCTTCGACAATGGCGCGGATCATCTTGCCGCCGGGGCCGATCACGATGCCGATTTTGCTCGGTTTAATTTGGATCACTTCAATGCGCGGCGCGTAGCGGGACATCTCATTTTTCGGAGAGGGGCACACGGCGAGCATTTTGTTCAGGATGTAGGAGCGCCCTTCTTTGGCTTGGCGGAGGGCCTCTTCCATGATTTTGAAGGTGATTCCCTCTACCTTGATGTCCATTTGGAACGCGGTAATCCCGTCGTGGTCGCCGGCGACTTTAAAGTCCATGTCGCCGAGTGCATCTTCGGAGCCGAGGATGTCGGAGAGGATGGCGTATTTGTTGTGTTCGAGGACGAGGCCCATCGCGATGCCGGCAACGGGTCTCTTAATGGGGACGCCGGCGTCCATGAGGGCGAGGCAGCCGCCGCAGACGGAGGCCATTGAGCTGGAGCCGTTTGACTCGGTGATGTTCGACTCAAGGCGGATCACGTAGGGGAATTCCTCTTGGCTCGGGAGGGTTGCTTTCAGCGAGCGTTCGGCGAGTTTGCCGTGGCCCACTTCGCGGCGCCCGGGGGAGCCGATGCGGCCCACTTCGCCCACCGAGAAGGGGGGGAAGAAGTACTGCAAGTAGAAGCGCTGCGTCCCTTCGCCATGGAGGTCTTCATACCGCTGCGCCGAGTCTTCGGAGCCGAGTGTGCAGACGGCGATCGCCTGAGTTTCGCCGCGGGTAAACAGCGAGCTGCCGTGGGTGCGGGGGAGAACAGCTTGTTCGATGTCGATCTTGCGGATGTCTTTGAGTCCGCGGCCATCGAGCCGCTTGCCCTCATTGAGCACCACGAGGCGCATCAGGTGCGATTGCAGGTTTTTGTAGGCGAGTTGGACCATGCCTTTTTCGTACTGTGGCGCGGCCCCTTCGGGGAAGAGGGTGGCGAGCAGGTGGGCATTGGTGTCGGCGAGCGCTTTTTCCCGCTCTTGTTTGGTAGGGAGGTGGAGGCCCGCTTTGAGGCGCGCTTCGCAGTGCTCTTTGACCAAACGGGTCACCTCTTCAGGGATCAGGCGGAGGGCGTCTTGCTTTTTCTCTTTGCCGATCTCGTGTTGCCATTTGGCGAGTGCGTGGCAGATGGTTTGGATCGCCTTGTGGCCCGTCTCAATTGCCTGGAGCACTTCATCTTCGGTGAGGTAGTCGCAGTGTCCCTCGATCATCAAGATCGCGTCTTCAGTGCCCGCGAGGACTAAGTCGAGTCGGGAGCTCTTCATCTCTTCGACGGTGGGGTTGATCACAAACTTGCCGTGCACATGGCCGACGCGGACGCCGCCGATGGGTTTCACAAGCGGGATATCGGAGATGACCAATGCGGCCGAGGCGGCGTTGATCGCCAACACGTCAGGGGAGTGGGAGCCGTCGTACGAAAACACGTACGAGAGGATCTGCACTTCGTTGTAGTAGCCCTCGACGAACATGGGGCGCAGCGGGCGGTCGATCAGGCGGCAGACGAGGATTTCGCGCTCAGAGGGGCGCCCTTCGCGCTTGAGGAAGCCGCCGGCCGTGCGGCCTACAGACGAGTATTTTTCTTGGTAGTCGACCCGCAGTGGGAAGAAGTCGATCCCGGGGGTGGGGGCGGCAGATGCGCAGGCGGTGCCGAGGACGACGGTATCGCCGCAGTGGACGAGGACAGCGCCATTGGCTTGGCGGGCGATTTTACCGGTCTCGAACGACAATGTTTTGTCGCCGACTTGCACTGAAATTTTTTTTCGGTCCATAGAATTTCCTATATTTGTTTGATAGGAAGGACCCGAGCCCAGGGGGGCGATAGAAACCAGATAGAACCCGACCGACAAGTAAAGTTTTAACTGCCTTCTATCAGTCCTTCCTCCCGGCGCATTGCGGCACCGGGAAATGGCTTATTTTCTGAGGCTTAGCCGTTGGATGAGGCTCTGATACCGCTTCGTATCAGTGGAGTTGAGGTAGTCCAGCAGCTTACGGCGTTGGCCGACCAATTTAAGGAGGGCGAGGCGCGAGCTGTGATCTTTAGGGGAGAGCTTGAGATGCTCGGTGAGTTCCGCAATTCTCTCAGTTAAAATCGCGATTTGGACGTCGGCAGAACCGGTGTCTTTCTCGTGTAACTGAAATTTTTTGGTGATCTCTTCCTTGGTACCTTTATCTAGCGACATGCGAGGAAGCCTTACGTTGTTGATTGAACAGACATTCTAGCAGAAAAATCAGATATTGAGCAAGCAGGGGTCCATCTGATATGCTCCCCCAAGCCTATGAACCCTTTTCTTACATTGGAGCCGTGGCTCCCTCAAATCCTCGAAGAAATCAAACGGGACATCAAGAGCGATCATCTCGCGAAGGATCCCGCATTTGCACGGGCCCATTTTGGGAACCGCCCCATCCAGCGCCTCACCAACGAGGAGCTCTTTGCCCCCTACATCCGCGAGCTCCTCGCGGGCAATGAGCAACTTGTCGAGTGGGTTGTGAACCGCTGGGTGTTCCGCCACACGGATCTCTACCAGCACTTTGCCGACCGCCTCTCCGCGATCCAGACCGACTTTGCCAACCTGACCGCGCTGACCTCGGATCAAGAGGAGCAAGTTCTCGCAGGCGCTCCCGACCGCTTTGGCTACCAAGACACCTTTCTCTTTGCGCGCCTGAACCAAGTTGTGATTTCACCGGTTCGCATGGAGGCTCTCCGCGCCGCAGCCCTTGCTGAGCAGAAAGCCAAAGTCGCTCAAAAAGCCGAAGCCGAGGTGACCCGCTCCCGCGAAGAGCTCGAACTGCGCCACAAGACGGAACTGGCTCGCCTCATCGACAAGTATGAAGGGCGCCTCACCGGCATGCAGCGCAAGTACCTTACCGACACCGAAGCTCTCAAAAAGCAGATCCGTGCTCTCCAGAAGCGATGAAGAGTTTATGCGGCGCGCGCTGAAAGAGGCGCGCCGCGCCTTTGATGCCGACGAGGTGCCGGTGGGGGCTGTGCTCGTCCACAAGGGCAAGGTGATCGCCACCGGCTACAACCAGGTGGAATTGCTTCAGGATGCGACCGCTCACGCCGAAATGCTGTGTCTGACGGCTGGGGCGGAAGCGCTCCACAATTGGCGTTTGGAGGACACGACCCTCTACTGCACCCTCGAGCCGTGTCCTATGTGCGCCGGCGCGATCCTCGCCTCCCGCGTGAAGCGGGTCGTCTGGGCTGCGCCCGACTTGCGCTTGGGCGCGAATGGCACCTGGATCGACCTCTTTGCGCAGAAACACCCCTTTCACCGAGCGGAAATTGTGGGCCATGTCCTCGAGGCTGAGTCGGCCGAACTCCTCCGCGCCTTTTTCGAGAAACAGCGATGCAAGAAGAAACTGTCCGTCTCCTTGAACAGCTAATCGCAGACCAAGAGCGGAAGCTCTTCGCCTGTGCGAAGCAAATCGTTCCGACGATTACCCCTGACGACCTGCTCCAACCGAACGATTTTCCAGCGCTTGAGCACCACCCCTTTTTTAGACACGAAGAGGGAATTCTGGATGGGTTGCGCATTGCGGCAACCGCGCTGCGAGTCAGAACTTAGAAACGCTTTTTGCGGCGGGAGATCTCTTCCATGCGGGCCCGTTCCTCGGGAGTGAGGCTCTCCTGCCCTAGGCGGGAGATCTTGGAGAGCATGCGGTCCATAAAGTCGTCATCGTCGGGCAGGGGGCGGCCGGTCTTGAAGTCGTAGATCTTGGGGCCGGTGGGCTTGGGGGGCGTCCGCAGGAAGCGGAGGAAGGGGCCGTCGAGTTTCCAGATGAGTTCGGCAAAGAGGGCGCCGGTGACGGCTCCCGCAAGGGAGGCGGCTGCATGGGCATAGGCGCCGGCTGCAAGATCGGTCCAGAGGTTGAGGCCGATTAGGCCGAGG
>CAYGOG010000075.1:0-5416 GCA_964351415.1 uncultured bacterium
GTGGGGGGATGTGTTGCTTGGGGGCGGCTGTGTGGTTGCCTGGAGCGATGAAGAGGGTTGCACTGTTAAAAGAGCGGTGATATAGACCGGATTAGATGCGCCGGATCTTTGCCCCTGCCCTATTGACTGCTGCGGCTCTTTTTGGAGACGAAAACGGGGAAGTTGCGGTCGTTTTGACCCGCTCCGATGCGATTCCGCCCGATGCGACGGTCAACGCGACCGATCAGTACTTTGAGGGGTACGTTCAGGCCCTTGTCGACATGAACTACTACGAATACCAAGTGGTGGTGATTGTCAAAAATCACAAAGTCTACCTGGCGAATCTGCCTAAAAACCAGCTGATTGCGACCTCGATCGTCAACTTTGTCAAAGACGTGCCAGGGGTCAAAGATGTGCAGGTGGTGGATCAGATCTCCGAGAAGGAGAAGGAGATTCACGATAAGTACGTGAGCCGGCCTCAGTATTCGGGGATCTGGTTTCCCCAGCAGACGGAGCTTTTTCAACCGCTGATTGCCGATCCGCGGAATGTGACCTATACGGCGGGCTGGCGCAGCGGCGACCGGGTGATGGGGAATAAGGCGATCTCCATTGCGCTCGGCGATGACTTTCCCATTTATCGATGGTTAGATATTACGCCGTGGCATGGCGATTTGCAGCTTTCGATCGAGGCGGGGATTTGGTCGGTTTTCAACATGGATCCGCATCCCAATCTGATCGGGGGTGTGGAGTTGGTGAATACCGACTTTTATGGGGGGATCCCCCTGACGTATGCGGCGGGCAAGTGGTCGTGGCGCTTTCGGGCCTATCATATTTCGTCCCACTTGGGCGATGAATACATCGAGAACAATCCGGCGGTGAAGCGGGTGAATCCGAGTATGGAGATTCTCGACCTGGCTGCGGCGTGGCAGGTGACTGAGGGGGTGCGGTTGTATGCGATGCCGGGGGCCATTATCCACAGCGATCATACGTATCGGCTGAGCGCGATGTTCATTCAGTACGGCGCTGAGGCGCGGTTTGCGGGGACGAAGTTCCCCTCAGCGCGGCTCTATGGGACGTTTTTCCTTGCGATCCACATTCGGAATATGCAGTTCTTGCATTGGAACTTCGACGGCACGTATCGGGGCGGCTACGAGCTGTCCAAGATGTCGGGGGTGGGACGAAAGCTGCGCCTCTGGGTGGGCTACCATCAGGGCTATTCTCTAGAGGGGCAGTTTATGCGGGATAGGACGCACTACCTCGAGTTCAACTTTAACTACGGATTCTAGACAGTGTCGTCATAGGATTCTCCCTTAAGAGACAGAGAACACAGGATAGACAGGATCGGCGCGCTAACGCGCGCCGGCAGGATGAGTAGGATAAAAAATCATCCTGCCTATCCTGCCCCCGAGCGTTAGCGAGGGGTTATCCTGCCTATCCTGTTTTTTCTCTGCATCTAAGATGGATGGCAGAAGCCGTCTGGGTACACCGGGCCGTCGCGGCCGATCGGTAGGGTCCCGCGGAAGAATCGCTCGAGCACGGAAAGGGCTTGGGCGGCTGTTTGCACGCAGTAAAAGCAGTTGGAAATCCACTCTGAGCCGCGGATGGTGCCGCTTGCCCGATTCATCTGGAAGCGGGAGGTGATTTTGGCGCGCCAGTAGTCGGTCTCGCCAAAGAGGAGGATCGGGTTGGCGGGGCAGGCGCCCGTTTTGCGGCGCACCTCTTCGAGGAGGTGCTCGAAGTCGGTGCCGACGCCGCCGGGAAGGAGGATGGGCAGGTCGAGGTAAAACTCGGCTTGCCGCTCGACGAGGCGGTCGAGGCGGTAGGTCATCTTGGCGTCGACGTATGGATTTTGCGTTTGCTCGCTTACGACCGAGTTGTCTTGCGGGCGAAAGTCGACGATATTGGCACAGGAGAGGATGCCGGCGTTGCGCGCGACGCGGTTGCCCACTTCCATGGCGCCGGGGCCGCCGCCGGTGACGAGTGCGAGGGGAATGTCGGGGCCGAGAAGGGGATGGTTGACTTGGCTGCGGAGGGCGAGGAGGCCTTCGACGAGCTTGCGCAGCTCGGGTTCAAAGTTGAGCCTGAGAAGGTTGGAGCCGTAGACGCCGAGGACGGTGGCTTTGCGGAAGGTCTCGACAAGGGGCACGGGCACAAACATGCCCGCTTCGTTTTTGGGGCGGAGGACGTATTGGAGCACTTGGTTTGAGGAGCGGTCTACCCAAAAGACGGGGAGGCCAAACTTGGCGAGGTCGACGAGCATGGCCCGATCTTCTTGCGAGAAAAACTGGTCATAGGTGGAGGAGGGGGACTCAAAGTAGATCCGCTTGAGGCAGCGGAGCACGTGGTCGTTGAGGAGCATTTGCTTGAGGAGCGGGGTGGGGAAGTGGCGCGCGAGGAGAACGCCTTGCGAGGTGATGAGGCCGTCTTCGATCGCTTTGAGAAAGGGGTAGGCGGGCTGTTGTTCGATGTAGCGCTCGACGATTTGCGCTTGTCGCGAGGGGTGCGCGAGGCCGGGGAATGCATGCTTTTGCACTTCGCGGCAGATCCAATCGTCGGGTTCGAGCGCCTTGAGTTGGGTTCCTTTGACGACAAAGACGGCGGCAAGGCCTTTGTGGGGTTTGGGTGCGGTGTCAAAGGCGTCGAAGAGCGCCTGTGGATTTTCAAGCGAGGAGAGGAGCTGGTCTCGGTCGGAAAAGAAGACGTGCTCGCGGTGCGGTTCGAGGGTATAAAATTCGAGCGGGATGTCGGCGAGGATTTGGTTGGAGTTGCCGTAGAGCTCATAGATGTCGCCCGATTCAGTGGTGTCGGGTTGCAGGACGGAGGCGGAGGTGTGGCGGAAGCCCTGCGGCAGGAGCTCGTCGACGACGCGGCCATAGACGGTGCGGACGTGGAGCGGCGCTGTGCGGACGAGGAGAATTTGGTCGTCGCTCACCCTACGCGGCGCATGGGGTTCTGCATAGTGGTGCAGGTGGAGGAGCTGGCGCGTGTGGGAGAGGTTTTTGTGGAGCGCTTTGGAGAGGGTGGGCAAAAAGCCGTAGATGGAGGTCTCGTAGGTGACAATGCCGTCGCGCAGCGAGAGGAAGGCGACGGTGCGCCCTTTGGTTTTCTCGAGGATTAGATCATTCGATCCCTCAAAGCCGCCGAGGGAGAGCAGGGGGCGCCCTTTGCGGTCGGAGCGGCCAAACATCCGCATGAGGTAGTCGGGGTCGCGTACGCGCCGCCGCTCATCGGCGGCAAACAGCTTGCCGATGTAGGCGCCTGGCGAGAGGAGGTCGAGCATGGCGGCGGCGAGGTCGCCGATGGCGCGCAGATCGATCTGCACGTGGGCGACACCGTGTCGCCGCTCGAGCTCGATGGCGCGGGTTTCCGTGTGGAGGCCTAGCTGGGCTAGGGTGCTTTTTAAGTTGAAAAAGACCTGCTCGAGGGGGATGTCGTAGCCCACAAAGGCGGGAGAAATGCCGGTGATGTGGATAGTCGCGGCTGCATTGCGGTTGTTGAGCCGCTTCATCGAAGCGATGCGCCCGTCGGGGGTGACGAGGTCGTAGTGTCCGGAGGCGAGGTAGCTTTCCATTAAGATTTATTGTATCTGCCCATGAGTGTAGCTTCCGCGAGGATGTGGCCGCGCATGGCCTCTTCCACCTGCTTTTTAGTGGCGCCCGCCTGGAGGGGGAGGGAGCAGTCAAGGGCATAGAGTTTAAAGTAGTAGCGGTGCTCTCTATCGGGTGGACAAGGGCCTGCATAGGCTTGTGTGCCGGAGGTGTTGGCGCCTAAGGTGCCAGAGGTTTCCTGCAGGGTGCGCGTTGCAGGGGGGATGTTGAACAGCACCCAATGATCCCACATGCGGTCGGCTCGAACAGAGGGGGGCACGTCGGGATCGTCCATCAAGAGAGCGAGGGATTGGGTCCCTGCAGGCACATCTGAGATCGCAAGGGGAGGGGGTAGGTTGTCGCCTTGACAGGTGTACTTGCGGGGGATAGAGCTTCCGTTTGCAAAGGCAGTGGAGGTGAGGAGCATGAGCACTACTGTAGCTCTGTTGCGAACATTTTGACAACTTGCGCGATTTGCAAGAGATCCTTAGAATCGGCGAGTTTATGATTCGAAGAAGTGTGGGCATTCACGACGGGTCTTTTCACGCAGACGAGGTGCTGGCTTGCTCCTTGCTGGTGTTGTTTGGCTTGGTCGATCGGGACAAGATTGTGCGGACGCGGGATCCAGATAAGTTGGAGCGGTGCGAGTTTGTGTGCGATGTGGGAGGGGTGTACGACCCGGCCAAGAAGCGGTTTGACCACCATCAGGTGGACTATGTAGGGCCGTTGGCGAGCGCGGGGATGGTGCTGCTGTATTTGAAAGATCAAGGGGTGATGACAGGGCATCGGTACGACCTGTTGAACCGGGTGCTTGTGTGGGGGGTCGATGCGCACGACAATGGGCAGGCAAAACTGGAGGTGGGGGTGACCACCTTTTCAGGCGTGGTGAGCAATTTCCATCCGATCGACTATGAGGCGCCGCAGGCGGAGATGGATCGGTGCTTTGGGCTGGCGCTGGAATTTAGCTTGGGACACTTGGATCGGCTGGTAAAGCGGGTTGAGTACACGGAGCGATGCAAGGGGGTCGTGAAGGAGAAGATGGAGGCGCGCGGTGAGGTACTGGTGTTTGAGGAGTCGCTGCCGTGGATGGAGAATTTCTTCGAGTTGGGCGGCGAGGGGCATCCGGCGCAGTTTGTGATCATGCCGTCGGGGAAACATTGGAAGTTGCGGGGGATTCCGCCGTCGATGAGCGATCGGATGCGGGTCAGGAAGCCATTGCCGGAGGCGTGGGCGGGCTTACATGAAGAGGAGTTGCGGAAGATAACGGGGATCCCAGGGGCGATCTTCTGCCACAAGGGCCGCTTTATCTCGATTTGGGAGACGCAAGAGGATGCCTTGAAAGCGTTTGAAAAGGTGAAGGGATGGCCACGGTCTTCGGGTTGATCATTGAGGGGAAGCTCCCCGCCAAGAAAGTATTTGAAAATGATCGCATTTTGGCGATCTGGGACATTCATCCGGTGGCGCCGGTGCACATTTTGATCATGCCGAAGAAGCCGATCGCCAACTTGCAGGCGATGGAGGAGGAGGATTTGCCCTTGTTGGGGGAGGTTGTGCAGGTGGCGCAGAAGATTGCCGAGGAGTTGGGAATTGAGGAAGGGTATCGGTTGCTGACTAATAACGGCGCGCCGTCGGGGCAGACGGTGTTTCACCTGCACTTTCACCTGATCGGCGGCAGGCCTTTAGGAAAAATGGCGTAAATTAGGTATAGGGGAGCTATGAGGTGGTTGGCAGCTCTTGGGGTGATCGGGGTATTGTGGGCGGGCGAGGCGGAGGGGGTGCGCCGCGTAAGAGCCCATTTGCTGATTCAGGATCGGACGGCGGCGGTGGAGGAGGCGGAGGCGCTTTATAGG
>CAYGOG010000076.1:0-5348 GCA_964351415.1 uncultured bacterium
CCTACGAGACAGGGCGAATCACCCCCCCCGACCTCTACCGCCTCGTCAAAACCCGCTCGCCCCGCCCCTTTACCTACCTCGACTTTCTCCACGCCTATACAGATATTTTTACTCCCAACCCCGATCTCTACCCCTACATCGAGACCCTCAAGACACAGGGGACCCGCCTCGTCCTCCTCTCCAACATCTCCGACGCCCACTTTGCCAGAGCCTGGAAAGAAGCGCCCATCCTGCGCCTCTTCGACGCCTATACGCTCTCGTATGAGGTGGGGGCAGTCAAACCGGAGCGGCCGATCTTCGAACGGGCGCTCCTCATGGCGCGGTGCGCGCCTCAAGAATGTCTTTATATCGATGATATCGCAGAATATATCCGGGCTGCCCGTCGATTGGGCATCCCGTCACGCCACTACATATAGCGGTTTTCTTCCCGTTGTGCTTTTGGGGGGGCCAAGCGATCTTCTAGATCTCGCAGCTCGTCGCCCCAGCAGGTGCCCAGGCCACGGCGGCCAATCTCTTGGTCGGCGTCGTAGAAGAGAGCCGCCATCTCATAAATCCAAAAGAGGGCCGGCATCCGGAAACTTGGATTAGCCAAGCGGACCACGCCGTACGCAGCGAGGGTAGAGCCAATCCCGTCCCACATCACGCGGAGCATCACATTGTCTTTTAGCAACTGAATCCGATCCGAGAGGCGAGCCAAGACAGCCGAGAGGACATAGGTAACCCCCACGAAGGGAGCCATCGAGGTCTGCAGGAGCGTTGCGACACCAAACGAGACGGTACCTGCGCGAATCGCAGCGAGACCGTATTCATTCAAAGAATTTGGTTTTGAAACTGCCATTAGCCGATCCTCTGTTAATTTCACGTTAATAATAACCCAAAATCACAACAAATCAACCAAAATCGACCGCAACTCAAATTTTTAGATAGTATGCCGCCGACATTCTCTGTGTCCTCTGTGCTCTCTGTGGTTGTAATTCATTTATCGCCAATTGATTACACAGAAAAGCCGAAACTAGACACTAGCCTGGGGGGCTGGAGCCTGGCGCGCGGACTCTGGAACTAATAAACTCAACACGGCAAGCACAGAAGAGATTTTCCAAAAAGTGCGTCCGAGCTGTAGTGGATACCCTATGGCGCCCGCGATTCGATTGGCGACAAATACCGAGCCTAAGAAATACCAAAGCGACATTACAAAGCGATCCTTGGCGATGCCGTCAACCCGTGTCGCAAAAACAACCAAACCGCTCGAAATCCCCATGGTGACCGCCCAACCCATAGGCGAGGAGGACCCCAACAAATAGGCTCCGGCTCCCCAAACACACCCTGTGCTAATGGTGTCTGCAAGTTCGCGCATACTAAAACCCTTCTTTTAAAATTTATACAGAGATCATATTCCCTACCTCCCTTGCAAATCAAGGCAAATTTCAGATATCAGGTATAGGAGCAGATGCGCTATGATCACTCTTGCTACATGTCTAAGAAAAAAATTGATCGTTTGATCGCCAATCTCGCCCGCGCTGCACACCAGTTCATCTCCGGCAAGCGCTACAGCCCCATGACCTTCGAGGAGCTCATCCGCGCCCTCGGCATCCCCGCACCCCACGAACGCTCCCTGAAACAAGCTCTCGAGCAGCTCATGGAGGACAAACAGCTCAAAGTACAAGAGGGGCGCTATGTCGTCCCCCGCAATGACCTGATCCAAGGCACCATCTCCGTACACCCCCGCGGCTTTGGCTTTGTGAAAACACCCGAATTTGAGGTGTTCATCCCCAAGCACGCCGTCGGCGATGCGGTGGATGGCGACACCGTTGAAATTGCGGTCTCGCCGAACGTGTCGGCCAAGGGCCCCGAAGGCGAAGTAGTCGCCATCCTCAAGCGGAGCCGCACGCACCTCGCCGGCATCCTCACCAACCAAGAAGGGGGGCAATTCACCGCCTACTCTCCCCTCCTCGGCCCCAAGCGGATGATCCGCGTCCAGACGCAGAAGGGAATGCAAGTGGGCGACCGCGTGATCCTCCAAGTGCTCGACTGGCGCGACCTCACCGCGAAGCTCGACCGCGTCCTCGGCCACATCACCGATGCCTCCATCGACATCCCGGCCGCCATTGAAGAATTTGAGCTCCCCGGCGCCTTCCTCCGCGAAGCCGTCGAAGAGGCGCAAGCCTTTGGCACGCGCGTTACCGCGGGCAAAGAGCGGGTCGACCTCACCGAACTGGAAACCGTCACCATCGACCCCGAGACGGCCAAAGACTTCGACGACGCAATCTCCCTCTCACAAGATGAAAAGGGGCACTTCCATCTCGGCGTCCACATCGCCGACGTCGCCCACTACGTCAAAGCGGGCAGCTACCTCGACCAAGTGGCCAAGGCGCGCTGCAACTCCACCTACTTTCCCGGCTTTTGCCTGCCGATGCTCCCCGAGGAGCTCTCCAACGAATTGTGCAGCTTAAAGCCCAAAGTCAACCGCCTCACCGTCTCCGTTCTCGCCGAGTTTACACCCCAAGGCGACCTGGTCACCTACAAAGTTGTCCGCGCAGTCATCAAAAGCCAGAAGCGGTTTTCCTACGGCGAAGCGCTCGACGTGCTCGAGGGAAAAGCCAAAAGCCCCCACGCGCCCCTCCTTAACCGGATGGTCGCCCTCTGCAAGCAGCTCAAGCGCAAGCGCTTTGAGCGGGGCAGCATCGACTTCGGCATGCCCGAAACGGTGCTCCAGATCGACAAAAACGGCATCCCCACCGGCTTTGTGCGGCACGAGTACGACATCACCCACCAGATGATCGAAGAGTTCATGCTCAAGGCCAACGAACTCGTCGCCATCAAGCTCAGCGAAAAAACGCAGGGGCTCATCTACCGCGTCCACGAAGAGCCCTCCGCCGACACATTTGAGGACTTTTACTCGCTCGCCCGCGCACTCGGCTTTTTCCTTCCCCCCAAGCCCACCCACCGCGATATCCAAGGCCTCTTTGAGCATGCCAAAGGCTCTCCCCACGCCGAGCAACTCTCGGTCGCCTTTATCCGCAGCATGAAGCTCGCCGCCTACTCGCCCGACAACCTGGGCCACTACGGCCTTGCGCTCCAACACTACTGCCACTTCACCAGCCCCATCCGGCGCTACACAGACCTCATCATCGAGCGGCTCCTCTTCGACGAGCTCCCCATCGACACAGACCTCACCGAAATTGCGGCCCACTGCTCCGAGCGGGAGCGGGTCTCGTTCAAAGCCGAATCCTCCGTCAAGCTGCTCAAGAAGCTCCGCTATGCCGAAACGCAACATAAAGCCGATCCAAACCGCCTCTATGAAGCCAAGGTGATCCGCGTCAAGCCGCATGGCCTGATCTTCGAAGTGCCCGACCTCGACCTCGAGGGGATGTTCCACGTCTCCGACATCGGCAACGACTACTACGAGTACAACGAAAAGCTCATGCTCTTCCGCGGCTCCCGCACCGGCGAGCAATTCCGGATGGGCGACCCGCTCACCGTCCGCCTCGACAGCATCAACCTCGTCCTTTCAGAAGCCAAATGGTCCCGGCCGAACATTTCCAAACGGAAGACACGCTAGCCATCGCCCGATTTCTGTTGGGCAAACAGATCACCACATATGTGGATGGTCTAGCTACGGGTGGCCTGATTACCGAGACAGAGGCTTACCTGGGAGTGACGGATCGGGCTTCCCACTCTTATGGCGGGCGGCGCACGCCGCGCACCGAAATCATGTACCGCAAGGGCGGCATCGCCTACATCTACTTCTGCTACGGGATGCACCACTTGCTCAATCTCGTCACCGGTCCAGAGGGAATGCCCCACGCCGTCCTGATCCGCGCGCTGCACCCCACAATCGGGCTTGAGACCATGCAACAGCGGCGCAAGGGGCGCAAGCCCCTCGCCTCAGGCCCCGGCATGGTGTGCCAAGCGCTCGGCCTCACTCTCAAACAAAACGGCCAACCACTCCATATCGAAGACACCGGCGTCCGCCCCACTGAAATCCTCGCCTCGCCCCGCATCGGCGTCGACTACGCCGGTCCCGACGCGCTCCTCCCCTTTCGGTATAGACTTTTACACCTGTAATCAGAACAATCAGGCTTGTGAAGAAGTCGTTCCTAACAGGCCTCGCCATCCTTCTCCCTGTCGCTGTGACGGTTGCGATTGCCCTCTTCTTTCTCAATCTGTTTACCAAGCCCTTTATGGGTCTGGCGCTCCCGCTGATGGAGCTGCTCCCCGAGCCCTTTCACTCCGAGATGATGCTAAAAAGGCTCACGCAGGTGTGTATCCTCATCTTTTTCTTTTTCCTCATCCTGCTCCTCGGCATTGTCGCCCGCTGGTTTTTCTTTAGCTCGCTGATCAAGCTGGGCGATTACTTGATGCAGCATGTACCGGTGATCAGCAAGATCTACAAGACGAGCCGCGAGATTATCAACACGCTGATGGGATCGCAGAGACCCCACTTTCACCAAGTTGTCCTCTTGCCGTTTCCCAACCCCCGCTGCTATGTGCTGGGGCTGATTACCGGTGAAGCGCCGAGCGACGGCGATCTCGTATCGGTCTACATCCCCACGACGCCCAACCCCACCACCGGTTACTTGATTATTCGACCCAAACAAGAGATGATTCTGCTCGACATGCGCACCGAAGATGCGCTGAAACTGATCATCTCGTGCGGCGTCGTACAACCGAGGCTTAAGCCGTGAAAAAATACCTCATCACCGGCCTCCTCATCTTCCTCCCCCTCTTTTTCACGCTGTTGATCATCCTGTTTTTGGTCGACCTCTTCACCAATCCGATTATGCCGCTTGTGGAAGCGCTGATCGGGTGGATCGAATCGAAAAATGGCTTCACGATCCCGACCCACTTTTACCTCACATTGGCGCGCATCTTCTCGCTGATCTTGCTCGCAGTCTTCATCCTCGTGCTGGGGACCTTTGCGCGGATCTTTTTCTTCCGCGAAGTCATCGCAATTGGACAGCATCTATTCGAGAAGATCCCGTTCCTCAAGACCATCTACCGCGTGAGCCGCGATCTGATCGGCGCCCTCCTCGCTGAAAAGGGGAAGGCGTTTCAGCGCCCCGTGCTCATTCCGTTCCCCGACCTCCCCTCGCTCTCAGTCGGATTTATCTCGGGAGAGGTGCCTCAAGAGTGCGTGGAAAAAGTGGGCAAACCGCTCCTCCCCGTCTTCGCCCCCACGGTGCCCCACCCGATCTCCGGTTTCTTCCTCCTCGTTCCCGAGGAGGAGGTGCGCGACCTCCCCATGACCAACGAAGAGACGATTAAATTCCTCGTCTCCTGCGGCCTCATTGTCCCCCACCGCCCACCGCCCTCATGCCCCGCGTGATCTTTTTCCAAGTCCGAGACCC
>CAYGOG010000077.1:0-5348 GCA_964351415.1 uncultured bacterium
GCCCCATGATGTACCTGGCCCTGAGCTACGACCACCGGATCGTCGACGGAAAGGACTCGATCGGCTTCCTCCTCCATATCAAGAAAAGTCTTGAAGAACCCGCCCGCCTCTTGTTGGATCTATGACCTACGATCTGCTTGTCATAGGCGCGGGACCGGGGGGCTACGTGGCCGCGATCCGCGCGGCGCAGCTCGGCCTCAAAGTGTGCGTCATCGACGCACGCCCGGAGCTCGGCGGCACCTGCCTCAATGTGGGCTGCATCCCCTCCAAAACGCTCCTCCACGACTCAGAGCACAGCAAAGACCTTTCCACCATGATGCAGCGCAAACGGAGCGTCATCGGCAGCTTCAATCAGGGGATCGACGGCCTTTTCAAGAAAAACAAGATCGAGCGGCTCACAGGCCAAGCCCAGCTGACCGGTCCCCACACCGTCCAACTCAACGGCCAAACCCTCGAGGCCACGTCCCTCCTCCTCGCCACCGGCTCCGAGCCCATCCCCCTTCCCTTCCTCCCGTTTGACGAGAAAAAAGTGCTCTCCTCCACCGGCGCCCTCGCGCTATCCGAGGTGCCCCGCGAGCTCCTCATCATCGGCGCCGGCGTCATCGGCTGCGAGCTCGGCTCCGTCTATGCGCGCCTCGGCTCCAAAGTTGCCTTCTGCGAGTTTGCCGACCGGATCTGCCCCGCCTTTGACAGAGCCCTCTCCAAAGCGCTGCAAAAAATCCTCGAATCGCAGGGGATGACCTTTCGCCTGCAAACCAAAGTAACGGAAAGCGAGATCCAAGCTTTTACAGGATCCCATATCCTCGTCGCAATCGGCCGCCGTCCCTCTACCGCCTCACTCAACCTCGCAGCCGTCGGCATCCAGCCCGACAACCGGGGCTTTCTCCCCATTAACGACTCCTTTCAAACCTCAGTGCCCTCGATCTTTGCCATCGGCGACATTGTCAACGGCCCCATGCTCGCCCACAAAGCCTCTGAAGAGGGCATCGCGGTAGCCGAGCTCCTCGCCGGCCACCATCCCACCGTCGACTACCTCTCCATCCCGAATGTCGCCTATACAAACCCCGAAGTGGCAGCCGTCGGCCTCACCGAGGAGGAGTGTAAACAGCGCAACCTCTCGACCCGCATTGCGCAGTTTCCCTTTAAAGCGAACTCCCGCGCCAAATGCATCGCGCAAGAGGAGGGATTCGTCAAACTCATCACCCACACCGGCACCGGCCAGCTCCTTGGGGCGCACATCATCGGCCCCAACGCCTCCGAGCTCATCGCCGAGCCCGCGCTCGCCCTCCGCCTCCGCGCCAAAACCTCCGACATCGCCCGCACCTGCCATGCGCATCCGACGTTAGCCGAAGCGATCCATGAGGCAGCGCTCGACAAACCGATCCACATTTAGTACCGCAGGGCACGCACCCGCTTCTCGATATCGCTGTAGCCGCGGCTCTGCATGGCGAGGGGCTCTTTTCCGATAAACCACCGATCGCGCCGCATCAGCTCTTCCCATTGCACATCGAGGGCTCTCTTGCTTGAGTGGAGGAAGATAAAGTCTTGACTCATCGACTCGTAGCAGCGGAGGAAAAGGTCGCGGAGCCTTGCGAAGTAAGGGCCGTTGACCAGATAGGCATGGGCGTTTAAGCAACTGAAAACGCGCAGGTAAGCGGGATGGGCGGTGGCCTCGGACGATTTGAGGTTGCCCCCTAAGAATAAAACGTCCCAATTGCCACCGGCAAAGGCGAGAAAAGTCTCTACGTAGGCCGTCACCTCGAGGCGGCTTTTGGAGAAAAAGCAGTCATCTTCGAGGATCAGGGCATTTTGCAGGTTGTGCCTAAGGGCATGGTCGAGGGCGAGGGCGTGGCTTTTAGCGCAGCCGCGGTGGCCGTTGAGCTCGTCGAAATGGGCCTCGATCCGGGTCACCTTTTGAGGGTCAAAGGCGAGCCGCTGCAGCTCTCCCTCAAGCCGTTTCTTCCGATCGACTCGGTGGGCTAAATTGAGATAGAGAACGCCCTCTATATTCTGCACTTCTAATAGTTGTGGCTCGTGCCGCAGCCGCAAGAGGCTTTGACGTTTGGGTTGGTGATCTTGAAGCCGGCGCCTTGGAGGCCGTCGACGTAGTCGATCTGGCAGCCGAGGAGGCGAGGGACAGAGGTCGCCTTGACGTGGATTTCCACCCCCGATGAAGAAAAGACTTGGTCGCCCGGTTGCGCCTTCTCAGAGTAGTCCAGCATATACTGGAACCCGCTGCAGCCGGCCGCTTTTTCCCCAAACCGCAGGGCCCAACCCGTTTTGCCCTCTTCCTTCAGGATGGCGCAAAACTTCTCGGCGGCCTTGGGAGTGAGAACAATGGTGGAGAGGTCTTCTTCTTCGGCTAGAATGGCATTCAGGCGATCCAGGAGGGGGTCAATGGCCTCTTCCATCCCGTGGCTCGCCATTCCCGCTTCGAGAGTTTCCCAGGTGCTCGCGGAGCAGCCTACGCACTGCAGGCCCGCGTTAGTCATCTCTTGGGCGAGCTTTTGGCTCTTGTGGGGAAATTGCGTAAAAATATCTTCAATTGTCCAATCGCGCGTAATCATTAAAATTTCACCTTTACGCAGCCGCCCATGATTTTGCATTGGCAGGCCAAGCGCTCTTTGTTCATTTCTCCGAGGAAATCGGCTTCCGCTTGATTGAAGGGGGATAGGTTTTCGATCCCTTCAGTCACTTCGAGGACACACGTGCCGCAGATCCCTTCCGTGCAGCCAAACGGCACGCCAGCATGCTCGCAGGCCTCCTGGATAGGAGAGCCATCGGGGAGTTCAACTTCTTCTTTGACAGTTTCAAAAATGAGTTTAGCCATATGGAAAGGTTCCATGATACGGCGCGGACGCATCCGCTGTCAACTCATCGTCGCATAAATATTTTAGTAACGGCGTAATTTATTAATTCATGTTGATTAATTAAATTATCAGGCATAGAATAGCTATAACTTAATAATAAACGGAGAATAAAACATGTCTTCTATCGAACAAACAACTACGCCTGCTGCTTCAGCTGCACCTGCTGTTTTGCCCCCTGTTGTTGTAACGGGGAATACCGTGAAAAGAGTAGCGGATACCATCAAGGCCGCTAAGGCATGGGAAAATAAAAGAACCGGTTTCTCACAACCTGCAGATAAAAACCAAAATGATGATGTAGCTGTTTTCCGCACTGAGAAGGGAGACAATAGAGAATTTTCTGTTGAAAACAACAAGCCGACATCATTCTTCCAAAGAGTGGGGGCTCTGTTTCGACTGATCATCGCCTTCATCACCGGTAAATTTAGCGCTTTTCGCGCCCTTTCTGAGAAAAGCAAAGACGAGGCAGGTCTCGTTTTCAAAGACTCGATGACAGCGCTGGTGCGTAAATTCGTGATCGCGCTTCGCGTTCTCAGCCATGATCAAGAAACGTTTAATGGTCAGATCTCTTCTCATACAGTTCGAGTCGACGATCCCCGGTTTGCTGGGATCAAAGGCTTGAGCCAGTTGGTGAAAGGTCCAGAATTTAGACCTATCGCTCTGCTCGAAGATATCAAATGCTCGATTGCACAGCTGATTGCCCAAGAAGCGGGTTCTGCAGAATCTCCCGCTGCTGTGGTGAAACAACGTCTGGATGGTCTGGAAACGGTCCTCCGAAATGAGATGTTCTTACCGGGTGGAATTAGCGGTCGCCAAACCCCGAGAATCTTCAACGTGCTCGCCGATGAATTTGGGCTCCAGAGAATTCGAAACGCGCTTAACTTTAAAAACGTCGTAGCGCCGATTGCCGATGGTTTGATGAGACGTTTTGATGCGATGTCTGAATCTTCAAAAGGTAAAGCCCTCGTGTTTCTCGCAAGGGAACTGAGAAAGCTCCAAGTAATGGGCCTCCCCGCTGTGTGCGATGTGATCCATAACAAAGAGAAAAAGGATAGCCGGGTCGCGGATGCCATTGAATCAGCTGTTGCCCAAATGAAGACATCTCCTGAAGCCGCTCAGACACTGGCGCTTAGTTTAACCCACAGTTATGGCCCGTCTGCTTTACGCGTTCTGGATGAAGAGCAAGTAACACCTCTGATCGGCAGGATTGCAGGCGAAGATGAGGAGTTTAGGCTAGAACTTCTCGCGAACTTGAGCCGTGGATTGTCTTCGAGAGATCGCATTAAGGCGGCCGGTGAGCTCGCTGTTGTTGCAACAACGCAAGCACAAGCGCCTGCGCTGGTGGCAAAAATTGTGGAGGCAGGCCGCCGCACGGTTGAAGATATCACGGCTGAAGAAGATTTGATGACTCTGGAAGAGCTTCAAGCGAATGTCCGCCATAATGAGGATACCTTGGGTCAACTGAACACGATCCGAAGACTCATAGAAAACAAACGAGGATTGCTGTTAAGTCAGAGTGAACTAGGCAGGATCGATCCAAGATTGGAAAAAGCACTAGAAGAGCTGCGCGCCATTAACGTTGCACTCAATCCACAGGATGCAAAAAATCAAGAGAAGCGTCGTGAGATTCTCGCAAAGATTGAGCAACTAGGTCACGACTTGCCGCAGGTTGCGACTGCGCTTAGAGCCTTTGACGCTGCTGACGTGGCAGCTGCACAAGATAAGGAATTAGCTCAGGGAGCAATGAAGGAAGTGGATGCCAAGCTTGAAGCGGCATGGCTTGCCTTCTTCCCTGGGAAGTTGGATGAGCTGCAAAAAGCCAAGATCGACGATCTGGAAGACGGCATTAAAAAGAGCATAGCAAAGGCGTCTCACCAGCTTGACTTAGCTAAAGCGGCTCTTACGAAGCGCGAGCGCATAGAGGCTGCAGCTCTTGAGAAACGCGAGCGTGCAGAAGTTGCAGCGCGTGCGGAAAGCGAGCGCGCAGAAGCTACAGCGCGTGCGGAAAGCGAGCGCGCAGAGTATGATGCGGTTCACGCGACTTGGGGTGGATTCTTAAGCCACCTCGTGCGGAGAACCCCGCGCCCCGCGTAAGTTCACTTTATTAGAGACCCCCAAACTGAGAGTCCCACCCCCTTAAAAGGGTGGGACTTTCTTTTATTTTAAAATGGGGCTTAGGGCGACGAGGACGTCGCGGAGCACCTCAAGGGGCTTTAAATCGGCGTTAAAGCGGGTAATGAGGTGGGCAGGATAGTGGGAGAGGACTTGTTTGGTCTCTTTCTCGTAGACCTCAAAACGGGTGCGTAAGACGGCCGGATCGAGGTCGTCGTGCCGCTTCTCGATGACTGCGCGCCGTTGGATCCGCTTAAAGAGGGCGTCGGGATGGCTCACCTCAAGGAGGAGGATCCGCTCGACGACGACGTGTGGGTTGAGGAGCTCGACTTGGCGGGGGGTGCGGGGGATCCCATCTAGGAGGAGGAG
>CAYGOG010000078.1:0-3739 GCA_964351415.1 uncultured bacterium
TCGAGCGCCTGGCTCATTGGATCGTCCGTGATGGGGGGGAAGAGTTTCGAGATGAAGGAAGGCGCAGGGGTGGGCGCTTCGCCTGATCTCTCGGTAGCGTCGGCAATAGGCTCGTTGGCGAGGGGTGTGTCGGTGCGGCCTTCGGGCGCGTCGTGTCGCTCGAGGGAGCGGCGGCGGCGCGAGCGGCGGCGATCCCGCTTTTTGTTGTCTCCGCTGGGATGTTGGGGGCGGGGAGGCATGTTGTCGGATGGCTCGGAGTCTAGGGACTCGGGGAGAGTTTCGGAGGTGGGTTGCGGCTCGCGGGGCGGACGGACGGGCGCTTCGCGGCCCCCGCCGATCTTGATGGAGCGCTCTTGGGGCGCGTTCTTGAGCGCGACGCGCACCTCTTTGGTCTCGATCACCTCGTAGTCGGTGACGGGGACGAGGAACGGTTTGGTTCGCTCTTGGCAGCGGAAAAAGAGGGAGTTGCCAAACGAGACAACTTCGAGCGCTTCGACTTGATATTCCTCTTGAGTGGGTTGTTTGCTGTTACGGACAAGGAGCTTGGAGCCCTCGCGGGGTGTGATCACCGTTTCTATGATAGGTTCTCGTGTAAAATTCACGGAATTTGCCTGAGTTTAAAGGGGTTGATGGCATCGGGTGTCTATTCATGGGATGCCATGTGGTGTAGCATGTCGACGACGCGGTGCGAATAGCCCATCTCATTGTCGTACCATGCAATCAATTTGAAAAATCGTGGATTGAGTTGGATCCCTGCTTCCTGATCGACGATGCAGGAATGGGAATTGCCGATGAAATCAGAGGAGACTAGTGGCTCGTCTGTCACATCGAGGATCCCTTTCAGCGATCCGGCGGCCGCTTTGCGGCAGGTCGCCATAACGTGTTCATAAGTGGTGTCGCGGGAGAGGCGGACGGTGAGGTCCACAACCGAGACATCGAGTGTCGGAATCCGAAAGGCCATGCCGGTCAGCTTGCCCTTGAGTTCCGGAAGGGTGAGGATGACCGCTTTTGCGGCTCCTGTAGAGGCGGGGATGATGTTGGCGCCCGCGGCCCGTCCGCCGCGCCAGTCTTTATGGGAGGGGCCGTCGACGGTGGGCTGGCTAGCGGTGAGGGAGTGGACGGTCGACATGAGCCCCTCTTCGATGCCGTAGGCGTCGAGGAGGACTTTGCAGAGGGGGGCGAGGCAATTGGTGGTGCAAGAGGCGTTGCAGAGGATGGCGTCGGTCTTGGGGTTGTACTGGGTGTGGTTGACGCCCATGACGTAGGTGGGGATGTGGTCTTTGCCGGGGGCGGTGATGAGGACCCGTTTGGCGCCCGCTTGGAGGTGTTTTTCGGCGCTCTCCCGCTCGGTAAAGCGGCCGGTGGATTCGACGACGTAGTCGATGTTGAGGGCGCGCCAGGGGAGCTTAGTGGGGTCTTTTTCGCCGATGACGGAGATTGTGTGGTTGCGGATCTTGAGGGTGTTGCCGTCGGCTTTGATGGGGTGGGGATAGCAGTGGTGGACGGTGTCGTGCTGGAAGAGGTAGGCGAGGTTGTCGGCGGGAACGAGGTCGTTCACGGCGACGAGGTCGAGATCGGGATGGTCGAGAAGGGTGCGGGCCACAAGACGGCCGATCCGACCAAATCCATTGATTGCGATCCGGACCTTCTTCACCGTGCGAGCCTCAAGTTATTTATGATGATAGGCGAAAAAAGCCCCCGTGTAAAGCGGGAAACGGGGGCTGAGCCAACCTTATACAAGGTATTCAAGATACGCGGTGCGCGCATTGTCGCCCACGCGATCTCCAGCCGGGATAAGGCGTGTGTATCCGCCGGTCCGAGCTGTGTACCGCTCGCGCAATTCGCCAAATAATTTATTGATGATTTGGCGGTCGCGGTTGTAGGCGGAGGTATCCCCTTTTTTCACGTCGCGGGCTTCTTTGGGAGTCAAGGTGTTGTAGACAATCTTGAGCTCGGCGATGACGGCGCGGCGCGCGGCGAGGTTATTGCCTTTCGCCAGTGTGATCATCCGATCTGCATGGCGGCGCAATTCTTTCGCTTTGACGAGGGTGGTTTTGACGCGCCCATGTTCGATGAGCGACTTCAGCATATTGGCCATCATCGCGCGGCGATGGGAACCGGTACGCCCTACTTTAAATCTGTTTTTTCCGTGTCTCATGTCCGACTAAACGCTTAGGGGGTTATGATGGTCTGTTGCGGCGCTCTTTTCAGCGGCATACTGCGTGAGCATGGTTTTCACGTTTTCTGCGTTGATGCCGTAGGGGGCCAGGTCCATGCCGAGGGAGAGGCCGAGCTCGTCGAGTTTTTGTTTGATCTCGGTGAGCGACTTCTTGCCGAAGTTGCGGAACTTGAGCAATTCGGACTCGGGCATGACGACGAGTTCGCCGATGGTGTCGATGTTGGCGTTCGCGAGGCAGTTGGTCGAACGGACGGAGAGCTCGATCTCGTTGATCTTGAGGGAGAGCTTCTGCATCAGTTCGTCGCGGTCGCGGTTGTCCAAGTCATCGCCGTGGTGGAACACGATGGCGTGGGTCTTGATCTGATCAAACACGTGGAAGTGTTGGATCCCGATTTGCGCGGCAAAGGCGAGCGCTTCGGCAGGGGTGACGCGTCCATCGGTGGTCACTTCGATGATGAGCTTGTCGTAGTCGGTATCTTGGCCGACGCGCGTGTACTCGACGAAGTAGTTGACGAGGCGCACGGGAGAGAATGCGGAGTCGATGACAATTTCATCGATTGCAGGCTCAAATGTGTGGCGCTCCGAGGGGACGTATCCGCGGCCGATGCCGATGCGGAGGTCGATCCGCTTGTTCATCGGCTTGGTCACGGTGAAAATCGGGTGATCGGGGTTGACGAGTTCGAAGTCGTCGGTGTCGATCAGGTCTTTCAGAGCGACTTTGTGCTCGCCGTGTCCGCGCTCGATCATCTCGCCTGTGATGTCGAGGGTCTTGGAAATCTGCCAAACCTCGCGGGGATGGCGCTCTTCTTCGACGATGCGGCGCAGGAGAGCTCCCTTGAGGTTCAGGATGATGTGGGTCATGTCTTGGACGATCCCATCGATCGCTGTGTATTCATGAGGAACGCCCTCAATCTTGATGGAGAGGATCGCGGGGGCCTCGAGCGACGCCAGCATAATGCGGCGCAGGGAGTTTCCGATTGTGTGCCCAAATCCATGTTCGAAGGGATCGATCGTAAAGCGGGCGAATGTGGCCTTGCGGCTCGATTCGTCGACTTTGATCTTTTCGGGCATTTCAAACTTGCCGTACTTAAGTGCCATTGGGGAGTTCTCCTCTAGAATTCTGTTAGTTTCTAAACGCGGCGTCTCTTGCGCGCGCGGCAGCCGTTGTGGGGGACCGGGGTGACATCGCGAATCATGGAGACCGCAAGTCCTGCGCTCATGAGTCCACGGACAGCTGATTCACGTCCCGCTCCGGGGCCGTTTAAATGCACTTCACACTCTTTCATGCCGACAGTCATCGCTTCGCGCGCTGCGTTCTGGGCGGCAATGGTGCCTGCAAAGGCAGACGACTTGCGCGAACCGGAGAAGTTAGACTTACCAGCAGAAGACCAGGAGATGACGTTACCTGCCATGTCGGTGATCGACACGATGGTATTGTTAAAGGTGGCGAAGATGTGCGCGATGCCCTGCGTCGTCGCCAGCTTTTTCTTGCTGCGCGGTTTCGCAGCCGTTTTGGCCGCGGCTTGAGCGGCGTCGGGCTGCTCCGCCGGCGCTTTCACC
>CAYGOG010000078.1:3749-5306 GCA_964351415.1 uncultured bacterium
GATGGTATTGTTAAAGGTGGCCTTCACGTGCACGATCCCACTGGGAACGGTGCGGGTGATTTTCTTCTTTACGCGGGCCCCTTTCTTGGGAGGCAGCTTACTTTCTTGCTTTGCCAAGGGTCAACTCCTTTAGATCTTCTTATTGGCTACAGTTTTGCGTTTGCCCTTGCGGGTACGGGCGTTCGTGCGTGTCCGTTGTCCTCGAACTGGCAATCCGACTCGGTGGCGTGTTCCGCGATAGCAGTTGATCCCGACGAGGCGCTTAATATTCCCTTGCACTTGACGGCGCAGGTCCCCTTCCACGACGTAATCCTTTTGGAGGACGCTGTTGATTTGGGCAATTTGGTCTTCTGTGAGGTTGCGCGCTCTCATGTTTTTATCGAGGCGCAGCTTCTCACAGATCTGGTTCGACAAGGTCCGGCCAATCCCATAAATATAGGTCAGCGAGATTTCAAGGCGCTTGTTGTCAGGGATGTCAATACCGATCACTCTGGGCATGAGAAAAATCCTATGATGTGCGTATAGATTAGCAGATCTCGAGTTTGCGTACAATTGGTGAACAGAATCATCGACCTCGGAGCCTCCCGTTGGTCAAAAAGCCGTCATAGCGCTTCATGAGGAGGTGAGATTCGATTTGTTTGCTGGTGTCGAGGATGACCCCGACGAGGATGAGGAGGGAGGTCCCTCCAAAAAATTGACTGATGGAGGCGTCGACGCCCATGAGGCGGCTGACCAGGGTGGGGAGGCCTGCCAGGGCGGCTAGGCTGCAGGCGCCGACGAGGGTGATGCGGCTCATGGTCCCCTCGAGGTACTCTTGGGTGGGCTTGCCTTGGCGGATACCGGGGATAAAGGCGCCGTTCTTCTTCATGTCGGATGCGATCTGTTCGGGGCGAAATTGGGTCGCGGTCCAGAAGTAAGTAAAAAATAGAATGAGCACGAGGTATAGGGTCATGTAAACCCAGGAACCGGGGGTCAAGTAGGCGGCGAGTTGGCCGAGCCATGCCTTGCGGCCTAGGAATTGGCCGATGGTGGCGGGGACGAGGAGGAAGGAGGAGGCGAAGATGACGGGGATGACGCCGGCGTAGTTGACTTTGAGGGGGATATGGGAGGTGCCGCCCTGGACTTCATGGCGTCCGACGATGCGGCGGGCGTACTGAAGGGGGATGCGGCGCTGGCCTTGAATGACGAGGATGGTGCCGCCGATGATGGCGACAAAGAGGGCGAAGAGGACGGTCACGGAGAGGAGGGAGAGTTGCCCTTGTCCTTGGGAGTCGAGGTTCATCTGCTGGAGGATCGAGCCGATGGTGCCGGGAAGGGACGAGAGGATGCCGGTGGCGATGATGAGCGACATGCCGTTGCCGACCCCTTTCTCAGTGATTTGCTCGCCCATCCACATGAGGAAGAGGGTGCCGACGGTCATGCAGAAGACGACGGTCATGTAGAAGAGCCAGGGGAAGCCGAAGACTTGTACGCTGAGGAGTTCGGGGACGATGACGCCGGGGGAAGCCTGGCTCATCTGAACGGCAAACTTGGTGTAAAAGGTGGATTGGAAGAGGG
>CAYGOG010000079.1:0-5287 GCA_964351415.1 uncultured bacterium
GTTCTGGCGCCCGAAGGTGACGTCGAGGGGTTTTCCGAAGAGCCGATGGACCGCCCTCCCTATGACCTCCTCCTCGCCCTCCATGAAGCCAACCTCGACCCCGCCACCTTCCTCCCCATCGCCCCCGGCCGGTTTATCAATTGGTGATTGGATCCGCCTGCCTCTCTGGCAAGCGCTCGAATCGCTCCGCTCAATCCGCTATTGGCGCAATCTGCGTTTTGCCATCGGCGACCTTGCCCTCTCGCACCTCTTTCCAAATCCCTACCGCACCTGCCGCCGCGCCCACCTGGGCCCCTACGGCGAAACGCCCCTGACCACCCTCGCCCTCATCGCCCGCCGCGCCTCCATCACCTCACAAGATCGCGTCCTCGAACTCGGCTCGGGCCGCGGCCGCGCCGCCCTTTGGCTCGCCACGCACATCGGCTGCTCGGTCACCGCCCTCGACGGCGCCCCCTTCGCCTCGCGCGCCCGCCTCCTCACCCACTTCTTGCCCCACCTCCACTTTGAGCAAGGGCGCATTGAGACCGCAAACCTCACCGGATATACGGTCATCTATCACTACTGCTTCCACACAAATCCGCCTCCCATCCCACCTGGCTGCCGCCTGATTACCTTTAGCGAGCCGATCGAAGGACTCCCGATTCTCGACACCTTCCCCGTCTCATTCCCGTGGGGGGAGACGGAGTGCTTTATTCAGGCCAGGCTTTCGCTGTAGTACCGGGCGATTACTTCATAAACTTGGTCTAGTTTGAGGAGGATGCCGCACTCGGCGGCCATAGTTTCGAAGGGTCGTTTCCAATTGTCTGGCGGAGGAGAAAGTTGTGTTGGGATTGCGTGCGTTCTCCGAATTCGGAATACCTGATCCATGCAATGACATACCCGCTCTGTATTGAGCTTTTTCATGTTGAGTAGGAGAGCGAGGTCGATCAGATCTTTCACACGTGTGTTGGGATGCTTGCGGGGAAGTGAATAGGCATGCAGTTTTTCGG
This sequence comes from uncultured bacterium, assembly GCA_964351415.1. Classification (GTDB taxonomy): domain Bacteria; phylum Chlamydiota; class Chlamydiia; order Chlamydiales; family SM23-39; genus CAYGOG01. The sequence continues at coordinate 990 of CAYGOG010000079.1, forward strand.
CAAATTGCTGTTCGATTGAGATTGTAGGAACCAGGGGAGGGACAATATTGCAAAATTGAAGCCAGTCGGTTGTGTGAATGTATTCAACGGTGTCGACGAGGAGATCTCCACCAACATCGAGTAAGAATTGCACAAACGGTTTATTGCCCACTTGCGCTGTGATTGGATAACGAGCGCCGCCATAGGGAGCGTTTTCTAAGTCTAATGTGGGAGCGGCGACCCGAAATTGAAAATGATCGTCTATATCTGCGTTGCAAAGTTCGTGCAACCGATCTTGAATGGCAAGCGATGAAAATGCTGCCCGATCGTCTTCATGAAATGTGAGGTCGATGTCTTTTGTAGCTCTTGAGCGGGCAATGCGCAGTTCCATTGCGTATCCCCCTTTTAGGGCAAAGGGAGAGGGCGAGTCTTTAAAGACCCGTGCAAGCAAGCGGTCAAACGCGACTTTTCTGCGAACTCTTTGGAGGTCTTGATTTGTTGTGAGCGCGTGTTTCTGAAGTCGGGCTTCGAGGCTCTTTCGAAAGTCGAGGGAGGTTTGAAATAGCTGAACCATAGACAAGCAAATTATTTAGTTTGCTCGCTTGGTTGTTTGAGATCAAGCCACGAGCTGCCGCGGTCTCGATCGCTTGGTGGAGAAGCCCCGGACTGAGAGAGTTCTCGCTAGCCAGATCAAAGAGCGTTCTGAAGGGAGTTGTGACCCGATATCCCGAGTGCGTTTCAGTTTCAATGGCTACGGGGTTGCATGTATGCAGTTGCAGCGGGGAGTGAGGGGGCAGTCTCTTGCGAAAGGTAGAGGGGACAGAGAGATGCAATTTTGCCGGCATGACATCGCAGAGGTTGTGGAAATCAAGAGCCGTTTCATACGACCAGATCCCTTGAGATTTTCCTTTTTGATCGCAGCTCCAAAGGCTCCAAAAGGTCAGTTCGGGGCGTGTCACGATGGGGTATTGCCCCAGGCGATAGATGCCGCGCCATTCCTGAACCCATTCACCAGACTTAAGCTTGAGGTGAAAATTGGGCCGCGCAAAGCCACACGCGACGGCCTGACGAGAGGTAAAATATCCGTTTTGACTTTCGGCAATCGAGAATAGGCGCAATTTTTTGGTCATGCACAAATGTTATGATTTTTATAACATTTTTGCAAGTTTACGGTATAGGGGTCGTTGCGCTATAGTCACTAACCATGAAATACGATCCCCGCACCGTTGAAAAGAAGTGGCAGCGCATTTGGAAAGAGCGCAAGGAATTTAAGTCCGACGTAGAGGCGGGGAAGCCTAAATACTATGTGTTGGACATGTTCCCTTATCCATCAGGGGCGGGACTCCACGTAGGCCACGTGACCGGCTACACCGGCACCGACATCTTTTCGCGCTACATGCGGATGAAGGGCTATAACGTGCTCCACCCGATGGGCTGGGACAGCTTTGGTTTGCCTGCCGAGCAATACGCCATCCGCACAGGGACCCACCCCGCGGTCACCACAAAGGCCAACATCGACACCTACCGGCGGCAATTGGAGTCCCTCGGCTTTAGCTACGACTGGGATCGAGAGATTGCCACAAGCGACGCCCGCTACTACAAGTGGACGCAGTGGATCTTCACGCTCTTATTTGAAAAAGGGCTCGCCTACGAAGCCGAAATCAATGTCAACTTTTGCCCCGCCCTGGGCACCGTCCTCGCCAACGAAGAAGTGGAAAACGGCAAGTCCAAAGAGGGGGGATATGCGGTCGAGCGGCGCCCGCTGAAGCAGTGGATTTTGAAGATCACCGCCTACGCCGATCGGCTCCTCCAAGATCTCGATTTATTGGATTGGCCCGACCACCTGAAAAAACTGCAAGTCAACTGGATTGGCCGCAGCCCCGGCGCGACGCTGCAGTTCGGCGCCATCTCCGTCTTTACGACGCGCCCCGACACGCTCTTTGGCGTGACCTACTTGTGTTTGGCGCCGGAGCATCCACTCGTCGATCAAATCACGACGCCGGAACACCGCGCCGCCGTGGACGCCTACCGCAAAGCCACCGCCGCCAAGAGCGACTTTGAGCGAACCGAGATGGCCGAGGTCAAAACCGGCATTTTCACCGGCGCGTATGCGGTGAATCCGGTCAATCAAGAGAAGGTCCCCATCTGGATCGGCGACTACGTCCTCGCAGGCGTGGGCACGGGCGCCGTCATGGGCGTCCCGGCGCACGATGAGCGCGATCAGCTCTTTGCCGAAAAATACCGCCTGCCCATTCGCTCCGTCTATGACGAAGACAAAGTGGTCGGCAGCGACTTCCTCAACGGCCTCACCTGCGACCCAGCGAAAGAGAGGATGATCGAGTGGCTCGAGAAAAGGGGAGTGGGCCGCCGCACCGTCACCTACAAGCTGCGCGACTGGCTCTTTTCCCGCCAGCGCTACTGGGGCGAGCCCATCCCGATTCTCCACTTTGAGGACGGATCGATGCGCGCGCTTGGCCTCGACGAGCTGCCGCTCTTGCCGCCGCCGCTAGACGACTTTAAGCCACACGCCTCGGGACAAAGCCCGCTTGCCAAGGTCCCCCAATGGGTCGAAGTGACCGACCTCAAAACGGGCCGCAAAGCGCTCCGCGAGACCAACACGATGCCCCAGTGGGCCGGCTCCTGCTGGTACTATCTCCGCTTTGCCGACCCGCGCAACGATCAAGCGGCCTGGTCCGAAAAAGCTGAAACATACTGGCTCCCCGTTGACCTCTACGTGGGCGGCGTCGAGCATGCGGTGCTCCACCTCCTCTATGCGCGCTTCTGGCATAAAGTGCTCTACGACTGCAAACTCGTCCATTCGCCTGAGCCGTTCCTCAAGCTGCGCAACCAGGGCCTTGTCACCGCTCGCTCCTTTAAATTGCCCGGTGGCGGCTATGTCGACCCCGCAGAGGTGATCGAGCGGGACGGCAAACAGTTTTCCCGCGACGGCACCGAGTTGATCGTCCAAATGGAAAAAATGTCCAAATCCAAACTCAACGGTGTTTCCCCCGATGAGATGATCGAGGAGTTTGGCGCCGACGCGCTCCGCCTCTACGAGATGTTCATGGGGCCCTTTGAGAAGGAAAAAGTGTGGAACACCGACGCCGTATCGGGGTGCCGCCGCTTCCTCGGCCGCTTCTGGGACATGGTCCATTCGCCCAAACTGACCGATGCCGACTCGCCGGAGGCCTTGCGCCTCGGCACCAAGCTCACCTATGCCGTAATGCGCGACATCGAGGCGATGGAGTTTAACACCGCCATCTCCACTATGATGGAGTTCCTCAACCATTTCCTCGCCTTGCCCGCTTACCCTAAAAAAGTCGTCTCTTGGGCCGTCCAAATGCTCTACTCCTTTGCGCCCCATATCGGCGAAGAGCTCTGGCAAGCGCTCGGCCACACCACCGCGCTCACGCACCACCCGCTGCCCCCCGTCGACCCCTCTCTCCTCGTCGACGAACAGGTGACCTACGTCGTCCAAATCAACGGCAAACTGCGCGGCCGTTTTGCCCTCCCCAAAGACCGGACCGAAGCGGAGCTGCTCCTCCTCATCCAAAAGGAGCCCGAGATCGCCAAATACCTGACGGGACCCATCCAGAAGACCATCTTCGTCCCCAACAAACTGCTCAACCTTGTGGTATAACCTCTTTCTCTTCCTCTTTGCCCTCACGCGCCTCCCCGACCTCTTGCGGGGGCGCTACCCCGATCTCCTCGCGCGCCTAGGGTTTAGGATGCCCACCTCTCCGCGCAGCACCCTTTGGATTCACGCCCCCTCTGTCGGCGAGATCCAAAGCGCCCGCGGCCTGATCTGGCAACTCGTCAAAGAGCACCCACACGAGCAGATCGCCGTCACCACCACCACCGCCACCGGCCTCGCGACCGCCCGCGCCATCCTCCCTTCCCGCGTCATCACAGGGCTCCTCCCACTCGACTTTTCGTGGAATATGGCCCGCCTCGTCCGCCGCCTCAAGCCCCATCGCTTCATCTTGATCGAAAGCGACTTTTGGCCCAACCTCCTCCGCGCCGTGAAACAGTCGGGCGCCACCCTATCCCTCGTCTCAGGCAAACTCTCCGCTCGCTCCGCCTCGCGCTACGCCCGCTTTCCCCGCTATGCGCGCCGCCTGTTTGGCCAGTTCGACCACCTCCTCGTGCAATCGGAGACCCACCTAGCCCGCTTTACACCCCTCGTCTCCGACCCAAGCCGCCTCCAGATCACCGGCCTCCTCAAACTCGACGCGCTGCCCCACGTCCTCGACCCCAGCTTTCCCCGCATTCCCGGCGCCATCACCCTCGCCTCCACCCACGCCCCCGAAGAAGAGCTC
>CAYGOG010000080.1:0-5155 GCA_964351415.1 uncultured bacterium
ATCAGATCCTCGGGGAGGATGGCGAGGCTGTCGCCAGGGGTGTAGGTGAGACCCGAGTGTGCGATGTCGACGACGATGTGGTAGGTGCGCTTGGTGGAGTGGGCGCCGTTGAGGAGGCGCCGCTCTTTGAGGCGGCCGATGAAGGGATTAGATCTAGACATTGCGCCCCGATTGCGGTATGGGGGGGCTATGAAACGTTGGCTGATCCCCTTTCTGCTGTTGTTGGCCGGTTGCAGCGATTCGGGAAATCTCGATCGCGGCTATGTCATTTCGCAGCAGAAAGAAGAAGTTCAAGAAGAAGCTCCCGACTGAACAAGGGCTTTGCAGTCGCCCTTGCTCCAAGCGTCTTTGAGGGCGTCGGCTTTCTTATTCGAAAGGCCGCCGACGCATTCGATCGCCTGCATGAGGCGGACGCGGGTCCGGTCTTTCCCTAAGAAGGTTGCCGATTCGTAGAGCGGCGGTCCCTGCAGTTTGCCCATCAGGGCGGCAAAGAGGAGCGGGATGAGCACTTTTTTGTGGTGCACGCCAAAGACTTCCGCGACGCGGTGCGACGCTTTTTCAAGCGAGGGGCCGGTCCAATCTTCCGATTCGTCAAGCGCCCAGATGTGGCACTGGAGGAGCTGCGCGGCGAGCTCGGGAGAGGTCCCTTTGGGCGCGAGGAGCGCAGGGGTGATGGGGAGCTCGTTGATGAAGAGGAAGTCGAAGAGCTTGAAGAAATCGCCGAATGTCTTGATCCGGGTGTGCGCCATCGGCATGAGTTTGCGTAAGAAAGCTTCGTTGAAGCCCCATGCTTGGATCCGATCCCAGAGATTGACTTCGGGCACGCGCTCGATGATGTATTTTTGGTTGAGCCAGTTGAGTTTCTGGATGTCGAAGAAGGCGCCGGAGGTGCCGATCCGCTTGGGGTCGAAGGAGGCGATGATCTCGTCGAGGCTGTAAAATTCCAGCTCCCCGGGCATGCTGTAGCCCATGAGGGTGAGGAAGTTCATCAGCGCTTCGGGGAGATAGCCGCTGTCGCGGAAATAGAAGATGGAGGTGGGGTTTTTCCGCTTGGAGAGCTTTTTGCCGTCTTTCCCGAGGAGGAGCGGCATGTGCATGAAGGTGGGCGCTTCCCAGCCAAAGGCGTCGTAGAGGAGGACGTGTTTGGGGGTGGAGCTCATCCACTCGTCGCCGCGGATCACGTGGGTGATTTTCATGAGGTGGTCGTCGACCACGTTGGCGAGGTGGTAGGTGGGGAATCCGTCCGATTTCAGGAGCACTTGGTCGTCGATGTCGGCCCAGGGAGAGGTGATGCGGCCTTTGATTCGGTCTTCATAGACGCATTCGCCTTGTAGCGGCACTTTAAGGCGGATGACAAACGGTTGGCCTGCCGCTTCTCGCTTGGCGACTTCGTCGGGGGTGAGGTTGCGGTAGCGCCGGTCGTAGCCGATGCGGCTCCCTTGCACTTTGGCCACTTCGCGCATTTCGGCGAGCTCTTCGGCGGTCGCAAAGCACTTGTAGGCGCGGCCCCGCTCGACGAGTTGGTAGGCATGGGCGCGGTAGATGTCGGTTCGCTCCGATTGCCGGTAGGGGCCGTATGGGCCGCCCACATCGGGGCCTTCATCCCACTCGAGGCCGCACCAGTTGAGCGCCTTTAAAATATTGACTTCATACTCGGGGCGGCTGCGGCTCTGGTCGGTATCCTCGATCCGGAGGATGAACTTGCCCTTGTGGTGGCGGGCGAAAATCAGGTTAAACAGCGCAATGTAGGCTGTTCCGACATGGGGATCCCCGGTCGGAGAGGGGGCAATGCGTACGCGTACTGTCATAAGTGGGAGTCATTATGACGCAAGTTGCTCTTCTGAGACAAGGAGGTAGAGCAGGTCTTTGAGAATATTGAAGGCCTCTACGAGTTGTAAGTCCCCTTGATCAAAGACTTCAATTGAACTGGAATCAAAATTTTTCTTGGCGAGTTCGTCGAGAAAGTTTTGATAGGCGGCATTGGAGTGGATGCGCATTTGGGAATTGTCGCGCAGCGTGGTGAGGTAGGGCTCGAGGTGGGTGAGCCGCTTTTGCAAGTCGTAGCGGTAGAGAGGGCCGAGTTGCAGGCGGACCATGGGGGGAAGGTCGGATAGGTCGTCTTCGAAGTGGGGGGCGATTTCATCGTTGCCGAGTGGAAATTTCGCAAACTCTTCGCCGATATCGAGCTCGGCGAGGATGCCGGGGACGACCAAGTCTGAGCTGACGCCGACGAGCTGCGGGCTGCGACCTGAGACGGTGTAGTAGCGGCCGCGGGTCACTTTGAATTCGCCTTCGGGATTCACTTTCAAGTCGCCGGCGGCGTCGAGGGTGAAGTTTTGGAATGTCCCTTTGCCAAAGGAATGCGCATCGCCGACGATGAGGGCGCGGCCGTAATCTTGGAGGGCGGCTGCGACGATTTCAGCAGCTGAGGCAGAGGCGCGGTTGATGAGGACGATCAGCGGCCCTTCCCATTCGGGTTTGCCGTCTACTTCGCGCAAGTGGTGTTCGTGCCCTGCGTGGTCTTTAACCGAGACGACGACTCCTTTGTGGATGAAGAGCCCGGTGACGCCGACGGCTTGGCTGATGAGCCCTCCGCCGTTGTTGCGCAGGTCGAGGAGTACGCCTTTTAACGTGTGTTCCCGTTTGATTTCCTGCAGCGCTTTGCGGATGTCAGAGGCAGAGGAAAACTGCGTGTCTTGGTAAAACGAGAAGAGTTTCAGGTGGGCAATCACGCCGTTGCCAAAGGGCTCTAAATGCGTTTCGAGGCGGGATTCTTCAAAGACCACTTCATTGCGGATGATGTCGACGACGTGTTGCTGCTCCCCTTCGTCGCTTTCTCGGATGACGGTGAGCGAGACGGGAGTGTCTTGTGGTCCCCGAATCAGTTGCACCGCTTCGGCGAGATCGAGACCGACTACGGCTTCGCTGTTCACGGCGATGATCCGATCGCCGATTTTCAGTTTTCCCGAGAGAAGCGCGGGGCTTTTTTCAAACATCCGCACAATGGTAAGGCCGTTGAGGTCGTCGCGGAGTTGCGCGCCAATGCCGAAGAGGCGTTGCTGGATTTGGAAGAGGAACTCGTTTGCCTCTGTGGGCGTGAAGTAGTTGGTGTGCGGATCGAGAGCGCGAGAGGCCGCCTTGAGGATGTGGGAGAGGATTACCTTGCGCTGCTCTTCCGGAGCGCCGGCTGCGAGCTCTGCCTCGCGGAGGTGGCGCCGCTTCTCCAAGCGGAGGAGGAATTTCTCTTTGGTCTCATCGCCCAGGCGGGAAGCGGCTTGGAGCTGGAGCGCGCGGATCCGGAGGATGCGGCTTGCGAGATCGCTTGTGGACGGAACCCAATCCATATCCTTAAACTCTTCGCTCTTAACGTCTTGCGGAAGACTTAGGTCGGCGATTTCGTCCTCGATTTGAGCCCGCCGCTCAATCGCCGTCAGGAGTGTCTGGTGCAGCTCATAAAAAGAGGTAAAATCGCCCTGCGAGAATCCTTTTAAAGCTCTGGCTGTCAGTTGCTTAGATGGCGTCGCCCAAGGGGCGACCTCGGCTGCGAGAAAGTAGGTTTTCATCGGGTCGAGTTCTTCGAGGAAGTTCTGGAACGTCCGCTCAACCAGCTCCTCGTTAAAGGCCTTATAGGTGGCGTGGTCGCGGAGGATCTGATCCATCTTGGTTCGGACGATCTGAGGGGTCAGATCGGGGCTTTTCGCCTCTAAAAAGGGGGCCAGCAGTAGAAAGAGGGCAAAGATACGGGCGCGCATAGACGGCTCACTATAGCTCAAGGATTAGATATACCGCTATTAGTTGAAAAATAGCCTATTGGGCTAGCGCGAAAACTCTCGCGGTTCAACGATCGCAAAGAGCGCTGTATTAATTCAATACAGCGCTCTTTGCGATCGTTGAACCCCGAGGTTTTGGCGCCGCCCAATAGGCTATTTTTCAACTAATAGCGGTATAGACCCTAGCGGTTTTTTAAGTCATTGACCGTCAGCGATATGTGTAAGGCGCTGAACAACAGAAATTTAGATTCGACTTGGCCTTCTTAGCACTTTCTTGTTGTTAGGAAAGCTTTAATGTGCAATAATATTCTCTTAAAGAAAGACATGGAATGCCAGGCGGGAACGACCCCGTTGGGCAATTAGGTTTGGGGACCTAAACCGAACAAGAAACAAGGATGAGAGAGATGACAACTCAAGAACCAACATTAGCTGCAATGGACGGCGAAAAAGTCGTTTCAATCACGGAAGCAGCTCGGATTAACAACGTGACGCGACAAGCGATTTACGTTGCGATTAAACAACGGAAACTCAAAGCGACAAAAGACGCAACTCGCTGGACCATCAGTCTCAAAGATCTCGAAGAGTATCGGAAGAATAAGTATTCCCGTACCAAGTCGATGTTCCAAGGCGAACTTCTGTTTGATAACAAGAAAGGTTTCTTCTCAGTCAACCAAGCTGCCCAACTTCTCAATGTCCCAGCTCAGAAAATCTATTACGCAACACGCGTAGGTCACTTGAAAGCGCACCGCAAAGGCGCGGCTTGGGTGATTTCGAAAGACGATATCGAGGGATACCGCAAAAACTACCTCGAGCGTCAAAGTCCTAAAGTCGGTTAAGTCTCTCCCCGATCACGCCTTCCCCTGGGCGTGATTTTTTTGCCCCTCATTGTAAAGTAAAATCTTTAATATGGAGCTGGATCGACGTTTTGCTCTGAAATGTGGTGATGGTGGGGGTGAAGGCGATCCGGATGGGGAGCTGTTTGCGCAGGAGCTCGTTGCGCCGGTTCCCGAGGTGAAAGGCGATCCCTTCGAGCATCCGGTCTCCCTGCATAAGAAACAGCTTTAAATGGTGTCCTCCGATGATTTTGGGGGGCCAGGCTTGGATCGTATCGGCGTAGAGGAGGGGGGGCGGATTTTCGTTGCCAAAGGGCTCTAGGAGAGAGAGCGATTCGAGGAGGTCGAATGAGAGGTCTTGGAGGTCGATGGGGGCGTCGAGGTAGATCTTGGGCTGCAGGTCGCGCCGCTTGAGGCGCTGGGCGGCGGCGGCGAGGAAGCGGGCTTCGAGGGCGGGGAGGTGCTCGACTTTGACGGTGAGGCCGGCGGCGAAGTCATGGCCGCCGTAGTTGAGGAGGAGGTCTTCGAGTTCTTTGAGGATGGGGAGGAGGG
>CAYGOG010000081.1:0-5128 GCA_964351415.1 uncultured bacterium
CTCCTCTTCGACCTCACCCTCCACTACCTGCGCGCGCTGGCCACCTTTCCTCGGCCCTCCACCCTCCTTGCGTCCTACCGCCTGAAACTCCTCCTCCACGACGGCCACCTCTCGGCCGACCAGCTGACTCCCGACCCGCTGCCCCTCCTGGCTACCACCCGCTCGCTCGCGGCCCTGCAGCCCCTGGCCCTCTCCGTTCCCCTCCAGCAGCAAATTGAGTCGCTCTTCCGCACTTGCCACATATGCTAGCTGTGGTTTATATTGGACCTTCTTTCTTTGCGAAAGTGGCGGAATTGGCAGACGCACTACCTTGAGGTGGTAGCGGGTTCACTCTCGTGGGGGTTCGAGTCCCCCCTTTCGCATTTCCCCTCCTTTATGCACCGGTAGCTCAGTGGATAGAGCACTTGGCTTCGGACCAAGGGGTCAGGAGTTCGAATCTCTTCCGGTGCATTTTTCTTGTAAAGTATTTTCTTCCAGCTCAAACTGCTACTGTTTCCTTGAACTTACAGGGGTATTTTATGGCAATAAGCGCTCGGTTTTTACCTTTTACACCCGTCGAGGGCACTGCAATAGTTGAAGCTTCTGCTCCGGTTGCAACGGCTGCTTCAGTAGGAAAAGTCTTAAGTCTCATCGTGGGATTTGGGGTCGCCTATCTCGTCCCTACAAATACTAAAAGCATGCCACCGCGATTCAGCTACGTCCTAAAAGCGGGAGCCGCATTCTTTGGCGCTTATGGCGCGATACTTCTGGATAAAGTAGAAGAAGCCGCTAGAAACATAGCCATGTTAACAAAACTAAAAGAACTCAGACCCGAACTGGGCGATCGAGACACAACCGAAGCGATTGATAGCGCCTGGAGAGCCTCTCTCAGCAAAAAATCGGGAGCCGCAATCAAGGATATGCGCGATCTGACACAAGCCGATATCGATCGAGTCTTGGAAGTTTTCACCTACAAAGATCGCAAAGCAACTTATTATGTTGAGATTACCAAAGAGGGAGTACGGGATTACTCTCCTGCACTCACAAAAATTCTCCCCCTTATATTCGAACGTTGCCCCAAATTAAAACACGATAGGGAACAAGCTGTTCGCTTGATGCAGCATTTTGTGGAGGTCCGCATCTATTATCCAGGGCGAGCGCATCAAAGGTGAAAAGCGACCCAGGCATGCCCCCCTAAGGAAACGCGATCAGTGTGTCAGGGGTTGTCGGATTCTCTAGCAAAACTCCTGTAGCCACGGCTCGCCGGTTAGGGGACGGTCCAAGGCTGAGGCCGAGAGGTCGCTCCAGTTCATCCGATTGCCGGGCGCGAAGAGGCGCTCTGTAAGAAGGCGGCCTACCTCGGGCTTGGTGAGGGTGGAGGCGCCGCACTGCGCCTTCAGCATGTCCTGCAGCGCGGAGGCGAGGAGCTCCCCAATGAGATAGCTGAAATAGTACACCGGCGCGCAGGCGATGTGGTACTTGGCTGCCCAATCGGCTTTGCCGGCACGGGAATTGTGGGGCTGGACGCATTGGTGCTCTTGCACGAGCTTCCACCAGAGGGCGTTGAGGTCTTGGCGCGGATTGCGGTAGAGCTCCCGCTCAAAGGCGGTCATGACGAAGACCCAGCGGCTGAAGATCAGCTGGCGGCGGCGTAGGCTCGACTCGGCCTTGAGGAGGAGGGACTGCGGCGCCGTGGGGACGAGGACGCGCAGCGAGTCCATGTGGTATGCCTGGCGGCCCGCGAGCAATGCCATCGCCTCGGTCGTAATCATATGGGGCGGCTCGCGGAGGACCCAGGGGAGGTTGGGGGCGTATCCAAGGTCGTAGACGGCGTGGCCGAGCTCGTGGAGGAGCGTTTCGAGCCACTTGATCGTGGGCTTGAGGTTGTTGAGGGTGCGCACGTCCCCTTCCCGATCGATGTGGGTGCAGAAGGCGTGGGGGCACTTGGCCTGCCGCTCGTAGTTGTCGCTGCGGCGGAGGATGGGGGCGACGTCAAAGCCGCAACCGGCATAGAAACGGGTCGCGGTCGCCTCGAGGTCGAGGTTTGTGCAGAGCGAGTCGAGTTCCGCCACGTCGAGCGGGTCCTCTTGGCAGAACGGATCGCCCCAGCCCCAGGGGCCGCTCGCGCCGAACCGCTTTTTGAGCCCCTCCTCGACTTCTGCGACGACACCCCGATACGCTTTTGCGGAGCGGTGGGCGAGATCGTCAAAAGTCCCTTGAAGCCACTTGGGGTCCACCTCTTGGAGTTCAAGCTGCATCTCGAAGTAGTTGGCGGCGCCGATTGCCTGCGCGGCCTGGTTGCGCAAGTCGACGAGGCGGAGGATGTCGGGCGCAAGGGCGACGCCCACCTCTTTAGAGGCGTCCCAGGCGGCTTGGCGGCGGGCTACATTTGTCTCGTGTCGAAAAATTTCTTTGAGATCGCCGTCAGAAATCGGCTTTCCTTCGAAACGGGGGCGAAAGGTGGCAAATTGGAGGCCCACTTTGGCTTCCAGCTGCGCCATCTCGATGAGGAGCGGCTGTGGGATCTGGTTCCCCTTGAAGGCGCGGTAGAGGATGTTGGCTTGCCGCTTGAGGAGCGGATCGGACGTCGCGGTTTGCCACTGGGCGAGCTGGCTATAGGTATGGGCGTCTTGGAAGAGGATGCGGAGCTCGGCGTCGAGGTCGGCGCGCAGGTCGGCCGCGTCTTGCGCGCCCGTTGTCTCGAGAAGCCACGACGCTTTGTTGGCTTGAATCGTTTTCTGCCGCCAGAGGGGGACAAACGCCTTTAAAAAGAGGGCGACTTTCTCATCGTATGTTACACTGCTTGTCGATGCGCTCACTGGCTCTCCTCTCCATTCGTCTCTATCGGGCCACGTTCAGCCACGTGGTGGGCAACTGCTGCCGCTTTTACCCGAGCTGCTCCGCCTACGGATTGGAGGCGATTGAGCGGCACGGATTGTGGCGCGGCGGCTGGCTCCTCTTCAAAAGGCTTTTGAAGTGCCATCCCCTTCACGCGGGGGGGATGGATCCGGTACCTTGAGCACCATGCCGGGGCGCACCTGATCTTTCTCGAGGCGGTTGATCCGAATCAGGTCCTCCACTTTCACTTTGTAGAGCCGCGCGATTTTCCAAAGGTTTTCCCGATCCTTCACCACGTGTTGCCGGATGACGGGGGCCGCCACTTCGACGACAACTTCGGGGCACAACTTGCGGCTCATCTCGCGCACTGCGGCCGATCGGGGCGACTTGGCGAGGCTTGCGCAAAACCCTTTGAGCGATTCATCGGGCTGCAGCAGCGACAAGAGCGCCATCAATCCGGCGTCGTCTAGCTTTTTCTGCACCATCGCGCTGTCGTAGCGGACGAGGAGCTGCGCGGCGGTGGGCGATTTGTACGCCAGAAAGGCCAAGAGCAACCGCTGCCGCATGTCCCCTGAGAGGTCGAGCATCTGCGCCTGTTCGCGGGCAAACTGGTCGAGCACCTCCGCAGGCGCTTCGGCAGTCAACTGAATCAGCGTAGCGCGGGGCACCGAGGCGCCTGTTTTTTGAAAGAGAAGCTCCAGTTGCGCAAACGGCGCGGTCGCGGCAAACGCCTCTTCGAGAGTGGGATCGCGCGGCACCGCTTTTAAGCAGCCCCAAAGGCCCTTGAAAGTAAGGGGCCACTTTTCCAAATAGGCAAACTGCAAAATCGCCTGGTGTCGCTCATCATCGAGGGCCGGGAAGAGCGTCACTTCGCGCCCTTCGGGAAGCACGAGAACGCGCCGCTCCAGAATCGCGGAGGGGAGCGCGCGGTCGATGTCAAACTCGTGAAAGGCGACGAGAGCCGCAAGGGCGAGATCCCGCTTTGCATATCCCTCTTCCACCGCCTCGCGGTTGGTGAGCAGCGCGACAAGCTCCCGATAGGACATGGCCCGAAACTGCTGCATCACCTGAGCGCAACTCACCGCTTCTTTGGGGGGCACTTGCTTCTTCACGAGACCGGCAATTTGCCGCTCGCTTTGAGAGCGGCTCACGTAGAGCGCTGCCCCAAGCGAGATATTCAACGCCCCGCTCAAAATCAAACCAATTGTCAAAACGCGCAATCGCCGAGTCCAATCATCCATAAGTTAAGACGTTAAACATTTTACCGAAATTTGGGAAGCGCGGTATCATGAACCTCTATGCAGCTACCCCTTTCCCTCCTCCGCTCCTTCCTCGACCTCAAAGAGACGCCCCAGCAAATCGCCGAAGCCCTCACCCTCCTCGGGATCGAGGTGGACGCGATTGAATCGGAAGTCGTTGAATATAAAGGCGTTGTGATTGGCGAAGTGCGGGCCGTAAAGCCTCACCCCAACTCGAATAAGTTGCAGATCGCAACCGTGTGGGATGGGGGGAAGGCCCATGAAATCGTGTGCGGCGCAGCCAACTGCCGCCCCGGCATTCGGGTCCCGTTTGCCCGCCTCGGGGCCCAATTGCCCGGTCTCACCATCCAAAAAGCGGAGATCCGCGGCGTGTTTTCAGAGGGGATGCTTTGCGCCGCCGACGAGCTCGGATTGCCGCATACAGCCGATGGATTATTGGAATTGCCCCTCAATGCCCCGATTGGGCATCCAGCTGAGGAGTTGCTCTGGGATCCCGTTTTTGTCCTCTCGTTCACGCCCAACCTCGGCCACTGCCTCAGTGCGCTCGGCATTGCGCGCGAATTGAGTGCCGCGCTCGAAATCCCCTTGCGGATGCCGACCGTGCAAACGGTGCCGTCTGAACAGACCGTCAAAACCGAAGCGAATTGCCCCCGCTACATGGGGCGCCTATTTGAGAATGTGAACATCGCGCCATCCCCGTTTTGGCTCGAGCGGCAACTGCTCGCCGCAGGGATGCAACCGCGCAACAACGCAGTCGACATCACAAATTATATCCTCCTGAAGTGGGGCCAACCGCTGCATGCCTTTGACGCCGACAAGCTCAAGGGACCTTTGCGCGTCCTACCTCTCGCACAGGAAACGCGTCTGCAGACGCTCGACGGCATCGATCGACTCTTGCCGGCGGGCACGCTTGTGATCGCCGACGAGCGCGGTCCGGTGGCCATTGCGGGCATCATGGGCGGCGCCGAGACGGCGGTATCGCCCGAGACCCACCGGATTTTTCTCGAAGTCGCCAACTTTACCGACATCCGAAAAACGGCAAAGCTCTTGGG
>CAYGOG010000082.1:0-5071 GCA_964351415.1 uncultured bacterium
CGTGAGTTTGTGGCCGACGGTGGCGAGGCGGTCGACGTCGAGGTAAATCCCCTCGCGCTCCATGCGGGCGAGGACGGGAAGGAGCGGGAGTTCGAGGTCTTGGAGGAGGGCGGTGAGTTTTTTTTCGCGCAGCTCTTCTTCGAAGATCTCCTTGAGGCGCGCGGTGTAGTCGGCATCTTCGCAGCAGTATTCCTGGACTTTGGGAATAGGCGCCTCGCGCATGGTGCGCAGGTTTTTCCCTTTGCCGAGAAGGTCTTCGATGGGGATTTTGACTTTTTGGAAATGCTCAAGCGCCAGGGTGTCGAGGTTGTGTTGCCGCGAATCGGGGTGGAGGATGTAGGAGGCGAGGAGGGTATCGAAGATGATGTGGGGCAGTTCGATGTCGTAGTTGGCGAGCACCTGCGCGTCGTACTTGATGTTGTGGCCGTAGACGCGCGCTTGGGCGAGGATCGGCTTGAAGGTGGCGATGACCTCTTTGAGGCCGAGCTCGCCGTTACAGGGGACGTACCAGGCGGTGCCCGGCTCGATGCAAAAGCCGAGGCCGACGAGCTCGGCGGTCATGGGGTGGATGGCGGTGGTCTCGACGTCGATGCAAAATTCGTTTGCGGCTTTGAGCGTGTCGACGAGGAGCTGCAGTTCGATTGGAGTGTCGACGAGGTGGTAGGTGTGTTTTTCAACGTGTCGTTTCGGTTTTGCCTGCGGTTGCGTGTCTCCGAGGTCGCGCAGGAGCGTTTTGAAGTTCATCTCGTGGTAAAACGAGGCGAGCTCTTCGCGGTTAGGCTCGGAGAGGTGGTACGTTTTTTCTGAGTGGGGGATGTCGATGTTGTGGACGAGGGTGACGAGCTCGCGGCTCATCAGCGCGATTTTCTTTTGCTCGCGGAGCACCTGCTGTTTTTTTTCGCCGGGCACCTTTTCTGGATGGGCGAGAATGGCGTCGAGTGTGCCGAATTGCTGCAATAGAGAGGAGGCAGTTTTGGGGCCAAACCCCTCGAGGCCGGGGACGTTGTCGGAGGCGTCGCCCATGATCGCGAGGTAGTCGATGATCTGGTCGGGGCGCACCCCCATGAGCTCTTCCACTTCTTTGGGGCCGACGAGGAGGTTGTCCTTGTGGGGGAGGAACATTTTGACGTGGGCATTGACGAGCTGCATCAGGTCTTTGTCACTCGAGCAGATGAAGACCTTCGCCCCTTTTTTCTCGGCCCAGCGGGCGACGGACGCGATTGCGTCGTCGGCCTCGGCGCCGGGGATGCAAAGGGTGGGGATGCCGGCTAATTTACAAAACTGCTCGGCCCACTCAAACTGCGGAAAGAGGTCTTCGGGGGCCGCTTTCCGGTGTGCCTTGTACTCGGCGTAGACGGCGCGGCGAGAGGCTTTATTGTCGGGGCCGTCGAAGATCGCGACGAGGTGTTCGGGTTTCTTTTCTTTGAGAATTTTTTGGAGGGTGCGGATGAATCCGTAGAGGGCGCTCGTCGACTGCCCCTTCTGATTTGTCATCGGCCCAATTGCATAGTAGGACCGAAACAAAAAGTTGATGGCGTCGACGAGGTAGATTTCGTTCATGGTCGATAATAATAAGCGGGTCCGCGCAAGAAGGCGGGATCCTCGCCGGGGAAATGGAGGGTGAGCTTGCCGTTAAACGCGTCGGCAAGCCAGCTGTGTTTCAGGTCGAGGCGCACGTATTGATAAGGCTCTTCGGGGTTGATCTGGGCGGTGCTGAGGAGGTCGAGGAGGGCGGTGTACTCATCGGCGTTGGGAACATCGATGTAGCCATATTCGGTCGCTTTGTTCGGGTCGTAGATCTGTGCGCCATAGGTGTTGACGAGTTGATCGCGGCTGAGGCGGGTGCGGGCCGTTGTGACGACGTCGACGAAACGGGTGTATTCGGCGCCCATGACGTTTTGGAGCGAGGCGTCCTCGCCGTCTTTCCAGGGGCGGGTTGGATTCAAGAAATCTTTATATAGGCCTTGCGTAAGTGTCTTAGCTTCAAAGCCGTATTTTTGCATAAAGCCGACGACGTTGAAGAAGGGGCCGATCCGAACGCCGACGGAGCCGATGACGCCGACGGGAGAGGAATACATCTTGTCGCTGGCGCTTGTGACGTACATGCCGCCCGAGGCGCAGAGGCCGTTGATGTAGGTGAAGACGGGGACGTTGTACATTTTCTTGTAGGCGAGGAGCATCCGGTAGATGTCGTCGGAGTCGGTGACAGCGCCGCCGGGGGTGTCGACGTAGAGGAGGATCGCTTTGACGCGGTCGTGGGCGAGGATCCCTTCGCGGGAGGCGAGGAGGATCGACTCGATCGATTGGGAGTTGATCCCTTTGGGGTCGCCGATGACGCCGGTGATATCGATGCGGAGGATGGCGGGTGCGCGGAGCGAGACGGGTGTGCGGCTCCCCTTGTGGTCGGGAAGAAGGGCCACTGTGGTATTATCTTGCGGTTCGAGCGGACTTGAGATCACCTGCATGCCCACCATGACGAGTGCAATGGCTAGAAAGAAGGCGATGACGCCGAAAAAAACGCGTGAGAATGTGCGAAATGCGGAGAGAAAGATCGACTCGCGCTGGAATTCCATGTTATTGTCCATTTCTCGAAATGGTACTGGGTCGCTCTTGTTCGAGTAAAGGACTTTGATAATGACAGTTTTGGATTGGCTAGATCAGAAGGCGTGGGTGTTGGAACTCGCCATTGCGCTTGCAATTTTGATTGGGGTGAATTTTCTCTTTAGTTGGTGGGTGACGCGCTCCAAGCAGCGGGCGCATCACCACGAGGAGGATTGGCGCTGCCATTTGGATCGGGTGGTCTTGCCGCCGTTCCGGTTGTTGTTGACCATTGTCTTGATTGCATTCTTGGTCGATCTAATGGTGCGCCACATCGGGTTTACGTTCCCGCCGGTGGGGCCGTGGCGCGATGCGGCGATCATTTTATGCGTCGCGTGGCTCTTGCTGCGGTGGGTGCGTCAGCTGGAGGGCTTGGCGCATCGGAAGAAGCATCACGGTGCGGGGATCTTGTCGAAAGTGGCCACTGTGGTGGTGCTCTTTGTGGCGGTGTTGCTCGTGTTGCAGTCGTTTGGATTTGACGTCGCGCCGCTGTTGACATTCGGGGGAATCGGCGCGGCGGTCGTCGGGATTGCGAGCAAAGACGTGGTGGCAAATTTTTTCGGCGGCATGATGATCTACATGACGCGGCCGTTTACGGTGGGCGATCTGATCGAAATGCCGGAGAAGGAGAGGACCGGCTACGTCGACGAGATTGGGTGGTATTACACGTCGATTTTCGACTTGCAGAAGAAGCCGGTGTACTTGCCGAATGCGCTCTTTTCGACCGAGGTGTTGGTGAATCACTCGCGGATTACGCACCGGCCGATCGAGGAGAAGATTCAGTTGCGGATGACCGATGTGGCGCGAGTGGAGGCGATTGTGGCGGATATTCGGACATATCTGGCGGGACATCCGGCAATCGATGCGCAGGCGCATCTGCTGGTGGGGTTGTCGACGTTTGCTGCCTATTCGGCCGATCTGGAGATTAAGGCATACTCGCTCATTACGAGATTGGAAGAGTTTGTGGTGTTTAAGCAGCGGGTGCTGCTCGAGATCTATGCGATTGTGAAGCGGCACGGCGGCGATCTGCCCAATCCGACGATGACGGTGGAGATGCAGGCATGAAAACGGCATTGGTGTGCGATTGGCTCGTGTCGGGCGTGGGCGGCGGCGAGAAGGTGCTTGCGGCGATCCGGTCTCTGTATCCGAGTCCCATCTACACGCTGGTGACCGATGCAGACAAACTGAAGGGGACGCCGTTTGAGGGGGCGGAGGTGCACGCGTCGTTTCTGCAAAAAATTCCGATGGGGAAGAAGATTTTTCGAAATCTGCTGCCGCTATTCCCTCTGGCCATTGAGCAGTTTGACTTGTCGGCGTACGAGTTGGTGTTGTCTTCTTCGCATTGTGTGGCGAAGGGGGTATTGACACACCCGGAACAGAAGCACATTTGCTACTGCCACACGCCGGTGCGGTACGCGTGGGACTTGACGCACCAGTACTTGCGCGAGGCGGGGTTGGAGCGGGGGGTGAAAGGCGCATTGGCGCGGTTGTTTTTGCATCGGATTCGGGCATGGGATGTGGGGGCTGTGAATCGGGTGGACGCCTTCATCGCAAATTCGGGCGTGGTGGCGCGGCGCATTCAAAAGTACTGGGGCCGCGAGTCGACGGTGATCTATCCGCCGGTGGATTTGAGTTACTTTCGGCTGCACGAAGGGAAAGAGGCGTACTATGTTGCAGCGTCGCGGTTTGTGCCGTACAAGCGGATGGATTTGTTGGTGGAGGCGTTTCGGCTGTTGCCGCATGCACGTCTGGTGGTGATTGGCGACGGACCGGAGCGGAAGAAAGTGGAGGCGAAGGCGGGGCGCAATGTGGAGCTGCTCGGCATGCAGTCCGATGCTGTGTTGCGAGAGCATTTAAGTCGGGCGCGGGCGTTTTTGTTTGCGGCGGTGGAGGATTTTGGCATTTTGCCGGTGGAGGCGATGGCCTGTGGGACGCCGGTGATCGCCTATGGGCGGGGCGGCGTGACCGAGACGGTGGTCGACGGCGAGAGCGGCCTGTTTTACCGCGAGCAGACCCCCGAGGCGTTGGCGGCGGCGATCCGGGCGTTTGAGGCGGGGGCGCCGTTTGATCCGCGGGCGGTGCGGGCGCGGGCCGAGCGGTTCGATCTGCCGCGGTTTAAACTTGAGTATCGGAATTTTGTGGAGGCGCAATGTGGGTCGTAGTGCTCGCCGGCGGCGGCGGAACGAGGCTCTGGCCTCTCTCGCGGGAGGAGTTCCCGAAGCAATTCTTGCACTTTGGCGATGGAGAATCGCTGCTGCAGAAAACGGTGGGGCGGTTTTTACACGCATCGGCGGTCGAAGAAATTGCGATCTCGACGCAGAAGCGGTATCTGCCGCTCGTGGAACAGCAGATTGCGAAGATCGATCCGCACGGGCGGTGCAAGATCATCCTAGAACCGTCGCGGCGCAACACCGCGGCGGCGATCGCCTTTGCGGCGCGCCATCTGCAAGAACAGCTGGGGGCGCCGCAAAGG
>CAYGOG010000083.1:0-5033 GCA_964351415.1 uncultured bacterium
GACTTTTTTCTATGCGGAAGGGGGGCTTCCCGCAACCAACTTTGCTTTAACAGCTTGCGAGCCAGCTGGAATTGCTGCATTTTCAATCATAATTATAATCTAAAAGCAAAGTTCCGGGTTGAGCTACAGTAACTTTCCTTCCCTCGTATTTTGGTGTGGACGTATCAAGACAGGGCTTAAGAGGGACTCCGGCACATTCTTGTAAAAACGATTCAAATCGTTTCAAAGAATGATCAGATTCATCATATTTTAAGGCAATGCCTTTTCCAATAGTTAAGTAACCAATTTTAATCAGATAACTTCTACTTTTAGGGAGCTCAAAATCGGTACTAATTATGAGTTGCCCAGGGGCTGAAAGGGGAGCTGGAGGAACAGGCTGAATTAAAGGTTCGAAATACTTAATAAACTGCTGAACATGACCCAAGTACTCCTTTGCACGCGCTTGAGCAATCGATTCGTGTCCGCAGCTAGCCTGAACCAAAATATCTTGAGTTGCGATGGTACGTAGCAATCTCAGGGCTAATTCCTGAACTTCAACCTTTACGAATTTACTGTCAACAATGGTAGGTAAAATCGTAATCCACTTGGCATGCATATTATCAGCAGCTGTTTCGGCCTGTTTTAAATATTCACGCTTTGATAAATCGAGTCGGTACTTCTCGAGATTTGTACAAATTAATTCCGACTCGACCTTGACTTGTCTAAGTTCTACCGCAAGCAATCCATGTCGAACAATGTTTTCTGTAATCTCTGAAAATTCTGTTGCTATCATAGACAGGTAATTGGTTAACGTAATGGATCTTCCAGAACCTGCCATTGCATTCGTAATCAAGTTCGACACAATAGTGTGTACAGCAGCATTCGCTATAGTAACGATAATGGGCTCAACCGCTGTTGCTACTTGTACAGTAGCATCCGCTAAAGTAATGGGATCAACCGCTGCTGCTACGGGCAAAGAAAACGGAGGAGGAAGTGATGGCAAAAGGTTCCAGAGATCACTGACTTTCTTGACGATGGGACCCAAAACCCTTTCGCCGATGATCCAGGGCAGCGTCTTCGGAATAACAAGCATTTCTCTTCCGTCCCATAAAGTCGCTTCACTAGGATATAGAGATGCCGCTAATCCTATTTCAAAACCACCACCGAGAAAACCAGAAGCGATAGTCAGATTTGTACTCATTACTTACCTCCTATTGAACCTCTCTCGTCTAAAGGCGAAAGATTTTTGCTTCATAGACCCATCAATAGAGGTATCTCCAGAAGCTTTTACTGTCCGGTCGTCCCGACCTAGAAAATCGCTTGGTTTTCGCGACAGAGAAGAGTGTAAAGGACTGGGTTTTCTTGCGTCCACGGATAAATTTTCCCCTTCATGATAACCCGATCGTTACTCGCAATGTACTAAATTTTAGAGTCGTTAGAGCCAGTTGCAACACTCCGATGCCCAGAAAAATCGATGATTTTAAGACCGTTTGCGAGGGCAGCCTTGGCTGCCCGGACCCTTCGAAATAAGCCCAACCCCTCGTGGGTTAGCGAAAAGGAGGGGTCGCAAACGGCCTCAAAAGGGCGATTTTGCTGGGTGTCCGAGTTTTACAACTGGCTCGGTATTAAAGATCAACTTTATAACAGGGTTGCAGCTACATGCAAAGCGGCTTTACATTTTATGTAAATTGCTTATTGTAAATGACTTGCATGCTTTTAAGGCTCTTTTTCGGCTCTTCGAGGCGCGTGATGTCGGCGCCGAGGGAAGAGAGTTTGCCGACTAAGTCGTCGTAGCCGCGGTCGAGGAAGGCGGCGTTGCGGATGAGGGAGGTTTCGGGGGCGAGGAGGGCGGCCATCACGTAGGCAAAGCCGGCGCGCAGGTCGGGGATGGTGATTTCGGAGCCCTTGAGAGGGGTGGCGCCCTTTACGACGGCGCTGTGGGCGTGGCCGCACGAGGCATAGCGACAGGGGCGGCCGCCGAGGCATTGGGTGAAGAGCTCGATGTTGGCCCCCATTTGGCGCAGCGTGTGCGTGTAGCCGAACCGGTTTTCGTAGACGGTTTCGTGGAGGACGGAGGTGCCGTTGACTTGTGTGAGGAGGACGACGAGTGGCTGTTGCCAGTCGGTCATGAAGCCGGGGTGCACGTCGGTTTCGATATGGACATTGCCTTTGAGTTCTCCTTCGGCGAAAAATTCGATGCCGTTCGCTTTGACATGGAAGCCGCCGCCGATTTCGCGGATTTTATTGAGGAAGGAGATCATGTTGCGGTGTTCGGCGCCTTCAATGAAGACGCGCCCTTTGGTGCTGATCGCAGCGACGGCGTAGGAGGCGACTTCATTGCGGTCGGAGAGGACGGTGTGTTCGACGTCGTAAAATTGGGTGGTGCCCTGAATGTGGATCGAGCGGTCGACGTCGATTGTGATTTGCGCGCCGAGCTTCTGGAGGAAGAGGATGATGTCGAGCACTTCGGGCTCGAGGGCGGCGTTTTGGATGACGGTGGTGCCTTTGGCGCGGACAGCGGCGAAGAGGGCGTTTTCGGTGGCGCCGACAGAGGGGTAGTTGAGGCGGATGATGGTGCCCTGCAGGCCGTGGTGCGCTTGCGCAAAGTAAGCACCCTCTTTTTTCATGACGCGGTATTCGATTTTCGCGCCTAATTTTTGGAGGGCTTGGATGTGAAAGTCGACGGGGCGCGCGCCGAGGAGGTCGCCGCCGAGGGTGGGGACGATGATGTCTTCGTCGGTGCGGCCGAGGAGTGCGCCGATCATGAGGATGGGGATGCGATTGGATCCGGAGTAGCGCTGTGGGACGTAGGTGGTCTTGAGTTCTTTTGTTTGAATCTGGAGGATGCGGGCCGTGCGGTCCCAATTCACCTCGGCGCCGATTTCGCGGCACAAATTGACGGTGATCTCTACGTCGCCGATGTTGGGGACGTTGTGGAAAACGCACAGTTTATCGGTGAGGAGGGAAGCGACGAGGAGTTTGGTCATCGCGTTTTTCGCGCCGGCCGCGCGAATGGTGCCTTGGAGGGGCTTGAGTCCGGTAATTTGCAGCATGGTTCGCATATCCTAGCGAAAAGCGAAATTTTTGTTACGAGTTGTATGCAGGATCGAGAGAAAGCGGTAAACTGGAGCGCATGAAATTCCCGCTTTTTCGCACAGGTATCGGCCAGGATAGTCATCGGTTTTTGCCTGAGGATTCTTCGAAGCCCTGTCTTGTGGCAGGCGTCATGTTCGATGGGACGCCCGGCCTCGACGCCGATTCAGATGGCGATGTGGTGTACCACTCGCTGTGCAATGCGATTACGTCGCTGACGGGGGTGCAAATTTTGAGCGGCATTGCGCGGGAGCTGTCGCGCAAGGATGGGATCACCGATTCGGCGGTCTATGTGCAGAAGGCGCTGCAAACGCTGGGGCGGCAGCAGATTGTGCATGTGGCGTTTTCGATCGAGGGAAAGCGCCCCCACTTTCACGAGCATGTCGAGAAGATGCGCCGCTCTGTCGCGCACCTGGTGGGGATTGCGGAGCGGCAAGTGGGGATTACAGTGATATCGGGCGATGGGCTGACCGACTTCGGCTGTGGCGACGGTCTGCAGTGCTTCTGCATTGTGAGTACTATTGAAGAGTAGAAGAACAGGATAGGCAGGATACGCCCCCTAACGGGGGCGGCAGGATAAGCAGGATGATGTTCTATCCTGCTGACCTAACCCCCGTACTTAGGTCCACTCTCAGTTAGAGGTCCCTGTACCCCGGGACCGATTACTGTAAATCTTTTTTAAAAAAAGGTTGCTCTATTTGGTATACGGGCTCATTCTTTTTCTCCAACAAGGAGGCCTTTTATGGCAGCAGCATGTGTTTCGAGCGTGTCTTTATCTGTAGGGAAGCGAGATTTCTTCGCTAGCCCCGATGACAGAGTTTCTGGGATTTACAGACGTACCCCTTCCCCTTTTGGTTATGGTCAGATTTTTGTCAAAATGCCATCGGGTAAGACGCTGACGTTGGATACGAGTTCTTCCGATACAATTGAAGGTCTAAAACGAAAGATTCAAGACAAAGAGGGGATTCCTCCTGACGAGCAGAGATTCATATTTGCCGGAAAACAGTTAGAAGATGGTCGGACCCTACCTGAGTACAGAATTTTCCGTGAAAGCACGCTGCACCTTACTCTCAAGGTGCGAGGAGGAGGTTACTCTGCTTTTCCCTTTGTCGACTTAGAAAAGCCAAAAACGATCGATTTCGATCCTAAATCTCCTGAATGGTGTCAAGTCATTCCAGGGCTTAATTTACTTGGCTTGTGTCAAAAAGTGGGCTGTGTAGCGAAAGATCAATGGGTCTACGTAAAAAAAGGGCTCGGCGTATTTGAGATGAGTAGAGAGTGCGCAGAGGCGAAATGCCCTATGTGTAAAAGCGATGTCGTTAACGTGAAAAACGGCGGCTTCTGGGATTGCAAAGCGCAGTTTAAAGGGAAGTACGAAGACAACCAGAAAGACAAACAAGCGGTTGAAGGAATTTTTGACGCGCCTAAGGATAAGTTTTTGACATTTGAAGAAGAGGGTCATGTAAAAGATTGGGTCTACTTAACTTTTACAGTAACGCGATGTGCGACTGTTGTGAGAACGGCCTGAAAGTCGCTTGGCCATTTTTCAATTTGAATCTATTTGTCGCGTTTTACGGTTGAAGGGGCCTTCTTGAGAGTGGCTATTAATAGACGTCGGTGAGGTAGCGCTTGTCGATGCGGAGCTGCTTGAGGTAGGCGCGGGCGGACTCTTCGGTATGGCCCCCCACTTCTTGGAAGATTTAGCGCAGGGTGGCTTCGACGTCGCGCGCCATGTGCTTCGCGTCGCCGCACACGTAGACGCGCGCGCCTTGCGAGATCCATTGGTAGAGTTCGTCGCGGTGGTGGTAGAGGCGGTGCTGTACGTAGGTTTTGGGCTCGCTGTCTCGCGGCAGGCATAATGTTCGATGGAACGCCCGGCCTCGATGCCGATTCAGATGGCGATGTCGGCTGCTCCGCAGAGGGCCGCTGCGCGTCCCTCTTTGCTGCGCAGAGCTCAAGGC